>NZ_JBFODQ010000052.1:0-150819 GCF_040908355.1 Aeromonas sp. R2-2
TTGACATCCTCCCCGCCCTAAAGGACGGGGATTCCTACTGCGGTTAGGCGATTACGCTTAATTCGCTTCGGTGGGTTCCTGCTGCTGGCGGCCTTATTGCACCACTCACTTCACAGGCTAACTGGGCGTGTCCCGCCCTTAACACATTGATCGCGCCGACTAGATCGGCGTTTTCTTTAAAATCACACTCCACACATTCGAACGTAGCTTGTGTTTGACGATTATCAGCCGAGATATGCCCGCAACATGGGCACGTTCGGCTGGTGTTCTTCGGCGGCACCGCTATCAAATGCCCGCCATTCCAAGCCAGCTTGTAGTCGAGCTGACGCCGAAACTCGCCCCAGCCTTGATCTAAAATAGCCTTATTCAGGCCCGACTTGGCTCGCACGTTGCGCCCAGGCGTGTCAGTTGTGCCCGCCGCTGACTTGGACATATTTCGCACCTGCAAATCTTCGACACATACCAGCGCGTGGTTTTTGCTGATGGCGGTCGAGATCTTATGCAAGTAGTCGCGGCGGGCACTGCCGATATGAGTCTGGATGCGCTGAATACGGGCTTTCGCTTTCTTCCAATTGCGGCTGAATATGACTTTGCGGCTCATCGCCTGCTGCGCTTTGCGCAAGGCTTTTTCGTGAGCCTTGAAGCTGTTAAGTGGGTCTTTGTGGCTGCCATCTGACAGGGTGACAAAGCGTTTAATCCCCATATCGAGGCCAACAGCTGTGCCTTGATGAACGGGCACATCAACCTCTCGCTCGGTCTGGATAGCGGCATACCACTTACCGCTTGATTGGCTCACGGTGATGTTCTTGATCACCCCGAGCACATCCCGACTGTTGCGGTAGCGTAGCCAACCCAACTTAGGCAGGAACAGACGGCTATTGGCCTGATCGAGCTTGAAACCTTGCGGATAGCGGAAGCTATCGGATAAACCCTTCTTTTTGAAGCGAGGGAAATCGGCGCGTTTGGCGAAGAAGTTAGTGTAGGCTCGCTCCAGATCTTTTAGCGTTTGCTGCAAGGGTTGGGAGGGCGTTTCGGCAAGCCAAGCGGTTGAGTCTTCCGACTTCCATTGGGTGAGCTGTTTACACAGCTCCGCATAGCCGAGCTTCTTCTCGCCCTGTTCAAAGCGCTCCTGCTGCAACGCCAGCGCCTTGTTGAACACGAAACGGCATGAACCAGCGAAGCGGCGCATTCGCAGCTGTTGCTGGCCGTCTGGCCGAAGTTCATATTTGAAGGCTTGAAGTCGTTGCATGGCTATAATATACTTTGGTCTATGAGCAAAATCAATGACATTAGAACTGGCAGACACTGCGTTTTCTCTATGCATGTTCATTTGGTCTTTGTGACGAAATATCGCAGAAGAGTATTCGACAATGCCGCCATCGACCGCCTTAGAGAGCTGTTCTCCAAGATCTGCGCTGACTTTGAGGCAGAGCTAAAAGAGATGGATGGAGAGGTTGATCATGTTCACCTGCTGGTGAATTACCCGCCAAAAGTGGCAGTATCGGCGCTGGTGAACAGCCTAAAAGGGGCATCCAGTCGGGTGCTGCGAAAAGAGCGGCCAGACATCGCCGCCAAGTTCTACTACAAGGGCATGTTGTGGTCGCCATCTTACTTTGCATCGAGTTGTGGCGGCGCTCCGATAGAGATCATCCGGCAGTACATCGAGCAACAGCAAACACCTCATTAACCATGGAACGGCTACGCCATTCACACCTTATATCCCCGCCATGAATGACGGGGCTTTACGGTGCTTTTGGGTAAAGAGAGGGGGAGAGGTGACAAATGGTGCCTGACGACGGGGTGAAGCATGTTCAGGGCAGGTCAGCTCGCCCTCATCGGGAAAGCGGGCGTCGTCATTGTCACCAAAATGTGTGATTTGTGGTCAACCTCTTAAAAGATATGGCGAATTTGCCAATGGCACCGCGCTGTCGCTGGCCGATGCCTATGTTAGGATAAGGTTCGCCATTTTTCTGGCGCGCATTATTGTGTCACGGCCATGCACTGCATGGCGTGCTGCGCCGCATTCGGGGTTGGCCCGAAAGGGCGCTGGTTTCCTTCACCACAGATTCAGGAATATTGACCTTTGACAGGATGCATTTCATCCCTGCTGGCAGGGCGTTCACTGTCCGGCCCTGCGTTTCGCCGCGGCCTGCGGGTACTGGGGGTGGGCCTGTTGCTGTCGCTGCTGGCTTCGCCCGCGTTTGCCGCCAAGCTCACCTATCAGGTCAAGGGGTTGAAAGGGGAGAACAAAGATAACGTTGAAGCCTATCTCAATGCCCTGCCAGTCTATCAGGAGCGGCAATACCGCCCGGCCCGCGCCAAAATCACCGAGAGCGTGCAAAAGGCGCTGCAGGTTTATGGCTACTACCAGCCGAAAATCACCCTGAGTCGCGACAAGAAAACCCCGTCCAAAGTGGTGATTGAGGTGGACAAGGGGGAGCCGGTTATCGTCTCCCGCCTCGATATTCTGCTGGAGGGGGATGCGGGCAGCGACGAGCTTTACAGCGCCCTGCTGGACAAGTTGCCCCTCAAAGAGGGCGAGCCCCTCAACCACGCCAAGTATGAATCCATCAAGGCCGATCTGGGCAGCCTCGGGCTGGCGCGCGGTTACTTTGATGCCAAGCTGAGCAAGAGTCAGGTCAAGGTGTTCCCGGACAAGGGGACGGCAGAGATCTTTATTCTGTTCGAATCGGGCCATCGCTACCGTTTTGGCGAGATCCGCTACGATGCCACTCCCGAAGCGCTTCACCTTATTCGCCCGCTTATCAACATCAAGAGCGGCGACCCCTATCTCGCCATCCGTCTGGCCGAGATGTCGCAGGATGTCTCCTCCACCAAGCTGTTCCGTCAGGTCGATATCAAGCCGGTATTGAGCGAGGCGAGCAACTATCGGGTACCCATCGCGGTGACGCTGGATAACCGGGTCGATCACGAAATCGAGACAGGTATCGGTTACGCCACCGACGTGGGGCCGCGGATGAGTGCCACCTGGGAGAAGCCCTGGGTCAACCGCTATGGTCACCGCCTGTTTGCCACCGCCAAGGTGTCGGCGCCGGAGGCAGAGCTCAGCTTCGACTATCAGATCCCGGTGGGCAACCCGCTGCGGGACTACTACTCCATCCAGACCGGTTACCAGTACAAGGACAACAACGATACCCGCTCCGATCTCACTACCATCGGTGTGCACCGCTGGACGCGACGGCCGGAGAGCTGGGATCGGGACGTCTTTATCCGGCTGGAGAACGAGATCTATACCCAGGGCGCCGACGAGGGGAACAGCTTGCTGCTGATCCCCGGGGTCTCCTGGTCCCGACTGCGGGTGCGCGGTACCCTGGTGCCCGATTGGGGGGATCGCCAGCAGCTGACGCTGGAGTTCTCCGACCCCAGATGGGGTTCCGACATCAGCTTTATGCGGGTGTGGGGGCGCAGCAAGTGGCTGCGTACCCTCGGCGATAACCACAGATTCCTGATGCGGGCCGAGCAGGGGGCCATTATAGGTGACAGCTTCTCGCTGGTGCCGCCTTCTCTGCGTTTTTTTACCGGTGGCGATCAGACGGTGCGCGGCTTTGGTTATGAGAGCATCTCCCCCACCGGGCCGGATGGCAAGCTGACCGGTGGCCGCTACACCAGCGTGGCCAGTCTGGAATACAACTACCGCTTCAGCGAGAAGTGGCTGGGGGCCATGTTTGTGGATGGCGGCACCTCAACCACCGATTACAGCGAGCCCTGGAAAATAGGTACCGGCGTCGGTGTACGCTGGGTCACCCCCATCGGTCAGGTCAGGCTGGATCTGGCGGTCGGGGTATCGGAGGAGGACAAGCCCTTGCGGCTGCATTTCGCATTGGGGCCTGAATTATGATGTTGTCTAAACGCTTTTTTCTTTGGCCGCTGCGGCTGTATCTTGCGCGGGGGTCTGCATTGTGATCTGGCTAAAACGCATTTTTCTCTGGCTGATGGGGCTGGTGTTCCTGCTGCTCATCGGTGTCAGCCTGCTGGGCTTTACCCATCAGGGCAACAAGTGGCTGTGGCAACAGGCCAAAGGGGCGCTGCCCTCCCTCAAGGGGGAGCTGGTGGCGGGCCAGCTTGGCTATGGCTGGACTCTGGAAGGGGCGGGTTGGCAGGATGAGCTGGTGGATGTCACTGTGGATCGCGCCGTGCTCGACTGGGATCTCGGCAAGTTGCTGCAGGGCAAGCTCTGGATAAAATCCCTGGTGGTGACCCATCCGGTGGTCAAGGTAGCCGACTCCGAGCCTGCGCCGGAAGAGCCTTCCGAACCCTTTGTCTGGCACCCGCTGCCACTCAAGATCCAGGTCGATAGCCTCAAGGTGGCCGATCTCGATCTGGCGGTGCCCGGCGTGGCCGTGACCCTGGGGTCCCTCGATATCGGCGCCACCCTCAACCGCAAGGGGCTGATTGTACGCGGCCCGGTGCTCGATAACCTGACAGTGACGCTGGATGACGCGGCACCCGTCAACACAGCCAAATCTGCCAAGCAGCCGGCCGCTAACGAGAAGCAAGCCGTGACTGCGGTGGCGCGCAACGACAAGGCCAGCGCCAAGACCGTCAAACAGGGCAAAGGGACGCCAGCTGCGAACACGGCAAAGGCAGCCCCCATTGTCCTGCCCGCCATTCATCTTCCTTTCCCCATCCAGCTGGAAGGGGTCAGCGCGACCCGGGTGCAATATAAGCAGGGCGAGCTGATTGAAGGGCTCGACAAGCTGTTGCTATCGGCCACTGCTGCCGACGATCGCATCGAGGTGCGCGAGCTCTCGCTGCGCCACGCCATGGCCGATCTGGCGCTCAAGGGCTACATCCAGCTCAGTGACGACTACCCGCTGGCGGTGACCCTGGATGCCAAGGCCCGCAAGGGGCTGCTGGATGGCGAGCTGCAGGGTGAGCAGGCCACGCTGGCGCTGAGCGGTTCGGTCGGCAAGCTGGGGTTGGCGTTGTCGGCCAAGGGGCCGGTCGCCGCCAATCTCAAGGGCTCTCTGGCCTCGCTCGACCCGGATCTCCCTTTTGATCTGGCCCTCGACTGGAAGAGCCTCGGTTGGCCTCTGCACAAGCCAGCCAAAGATGAGCCGAGCTATCGGCTGGACAAAGGGAGCCTGACTGCCAAGGGCAAGCTCTCCGGCTACCAGTTTGCCCTCAATACCTCCGGCAAGGGGACCGATGTGCCCCCCTTCAAGCTTGCGCTGGATGGGAAGGGGGATCTGGAGCGGCTCAGCAAGATAGCCTTGCAGCTCAACGCCCTCAAGGGGGAGCTGAAGCTCGATGGCAAGCTCGCCTGGAACAAGGGGATCGAGTGGCAGGGAACCACTCTGTTCAAGGGGATCAATCCGGCCGAGCTGCTGCCCGAGCTGAAAGGGACGCTGGCCGGTGAGCTGGAGAGCCGTTTCGTGATGAACGAGGCGGGCCACTGGGAGCTGAAACTGCCCAAGCTCAAGGTGGATGGCAAGCTCAACCAGTACCCGCTGGCCCTAAAGGGGGAGCTTAGCGGCAACGACAAGATGGAGTGGCAGATCCCGGCGCTCTCGCTGCAAAGTGGCCCCAACCAGTTGCAGGCCAAGGGCAGTATCAGCAGCGCCCAGTGGAAGCTCGATGCCAACCTGCAGGCTCCCCAGCTGGGGGGCATCTATCCCGGCCTGAAAGGGGATATCAAGGGACAGGTGAAGGTCAGTGGCAATCAGCAGACGCCAAAAATCGATGCGGATCTGGCCTCCGAGCGGCTCTACTATGCCGGCACCGACCTGAAGGGCATTAGCCTCAAGGGTAATGCGGTGATCGGTGCCAAACCGGCCGGTGAGCTCTCGCTGTTGGTGGCGCAGTTGAAACAGGGTGAGACCAAGCTCAGCCAGCTGGCCCTGAATCTCAGCGGCGATATCAGTCAGCATCTGTTGACCCTGACCATGAAGGGTGACCCTGTTGCCGCCAACCTCAAGCTGGGTGGCGGCGTGCGCGGGGATCACTGGCGCGGGGCGCTCTCCGAGTTGCAGCTGAAAACCCCGCTGCGCCGTTGGGACTTGAGCTCCCCCTGGGCACTGGATCTTGATCTGCCGCGTCAACGGCTGGCGATGGGGGATCTCTGCCTCGGCTCCCAAGGGGCCAGCCTCTGCGTCAAGGGGAGTCAGGTCTCCGCTGCGCAGGGCACCCTGGAGTTTGCTCTGAGCGAGTTTGATCTCAAGCGGCTGCGCCCCTGGTTGCCGGACAACTTCCGCTGGCAAGCGATGCTCTCCGCCGATGGCCGCGCCAGCTGGCGTGGCAATCAGCCTACCCTGCATGCGGTGGTACGCACCACGCCGGGCACTTTTGTGGCAGATGGTCTCAAGACCGATTATCAGCAGCTGGCTCTGGCCCTGGATTTCGAGCGGCAGCAGGCGGCCATTCGCCTCGATTTTGCCTCCAAGCAGATCGGCAATATCGATACCGACCTGCTGATCAAGGAGCCCGCCGGTCGCGGTCTGCTCGGCGGTCAGCTCAAGTTTGACGACCTCAAGCTTAATACCTTCGCGCCGCTCATCCCTGAGGTGCGCTCCCTGCAAGGGATCATCTCCGCCGATGCCCGCTTCGACGGCACCCTGGCGGCGCCCCTGCTGTTTGGCCAGCTCAACCTGCGTGACGGTGAAGTGCAGACCCACTCCGACATGGTGACCCTGACCAAGCTGGTGACCCGCCTCAAGATCGAGGGCAACCGCGCCGAGCTCGATGGCTCCATGCTGGTGGGCAAGGGGCCGCTGGCGTTGGGCGGCTGGCTCAGCTGGGCCAAGATGCCGGTCAGCGGCAGCCTCACCATTCAGGGCAAGGATCTGGAGGCGCAATATCCGGGCATGGGCCGGGTCAGAGTCTCGCCCGATATCGCGGTGTCGCTGGGGGAGGAGACCCGGATTACCGGTCAGGTGGATATTCCCTGGGCGCGCATTCTGGTCAAGAGCCTGCCGGATTCGGCGGTGGCGGTCTCCGACGATGTGACTGTGGTCTATGACGATCTGCCCCCGGCCCCCAAGCAGGCAAGTCTGCCGCTGGCGATGAAGGTGGCGATCCGCCTTGGCAACGATGTGAAGCTCGATGCCATGGGACTGAAGACCGATGTCTCCGGCGGTCTCAATATCCGTCAGGATCCCGAGAAACCGCTGGCAGGCAACGGCCAGCTGGTGCTGACCAACGGCCGCTTCAAGGCCTATGGTCAGAACCTCATCATCAAGGAGGGGCGGATCCTCTTCTCCGGTCCGCTGGATCGGCCGTTCCTCAACATCGAAGCCAACCGGGATCCCGATACCATCGAGGGTCAGGTGACGGTCGGGGTGCGGGTGACAGGCCCTGCCAGCAAGCCTGAGATCACTGTCTACTCCGAGCCGCAGATGGCGCAGTCGGAACAGCTCTCCTATCTGCTGCGTGGCAAAGGGTTGCAGACTGGCGGTGAGGATGGCGGTTTCAACGGCCTGCTGGTGGCCGGTGCGGTGAGTCAGGCCAACGGCGTGGTGTCGAGCATTGGCGAGTCGCTCGGGATGAGCGATGTCTCCCTCGATACCGCGGGCAGTGGTGACAACACCCAGGTGACTCTGTCGGCCTATCTGCTGCCGGGCTTGCAGTTCCAGTACGGGGTCGGGGTCTTCAGTCCCATCGCCGAATTCAAGCTGCGCTACGAGGTATTGCCACGGCTCTATCTGCAGGCGATGAGCGGAGTGGCCCAGGCGGTCGATATCTTCTATCGCTTTACTCTGTAACGCTTCATCCCGTAACAGGGCTGATATGAACGTAAACGGGAGGCGCAGGCCTCCCGTTTTTTTATTGCGCGTTCGGCCGCGGGCAAGCCGTGATAAAGGTTGGCAGTGCAGAGGGAGAATGAATTGCGATGGGCCAAAAATGCGAAAACCCGGCGCGAGGCCGGGTTTTCTGAATGATGGTGGAGGGAGAAGGATTCGAACCTTCGAAGGCAGAGCCGTCAGATTTACAGTCTGATCCCTTTGGCCGCTCGGGAACCCCTCCACGGGGTATTGCTTTCAACTTGTCGCACTTGAAATGGTGGAGGGAGAAGGATTCGAACCTTCGAAGGCAGAGCCGTCAGATTTACAGTCTGATCCCTTTGGCCGCTCGGGAACCCCTCCACAAGTGCGAGGCGCATACTAACAGATCTTCCGGTTTTGTGAACCCCCAAGCAGGATTTTTCCATTAAAAGAATTGGATTTGTGGCCGATAACCAGTGAAATCGCCATTTTCGAGAGTTATCTCATGCTGCCCAGTTCAATCCGTAATCACCTGCTCGTTGATGAGGGCCAGTTGGGGCAGCGCCTCAACCGTGACCTGCAGCATGGGGATCGGGCTGATTTCCGGTTGCATCTGGCCCTGCTGACCGATGCGGTGGAGGAACAGCCCTGGTTTGATGCCAAACCGGCGGCCACTCCCCAGAGCCGTGACTGGCGTCTGCACTTTGAGCTGAGACCGGCAGAGGTGCTGGTGGCTGAAGGGGCGGGGAGTGACTGCAGTGCCATCAATGAGCGGCTGCAGCAGGGGGGAAGCATGGTGGATGTGCGGCTCTGGCTGGCGCTGCAAACACCGCCGCTGGCGGTCAAACAGCCGCTGCTGGATGAGGCTGTCTACGACAACCTGTCGCCGCTGGCGCGGGAGCGGTTGCAAGGAAAGCTGGCCGATATGCCACGCCAAGAGGATCCGCTGGTATTGCTGCCGATCCTCGATCGTTTGCAACAGGGGGTGGATACCCGGTTGCACTGGCTCAGTTGATGGCGCCTGTTCACTGGTGTAACGCGATGCTTGTTGGCAAATCACAGGCAACAAAAAGGCGGGCGACCCCGCCTTTATGCTCTTTAGAATTTTTAGCCTTGCGGCATGCAATCAAGCGTCAGCTTCATCCGGTTGCGGCTGCTCTTTGAGCGCTGCATTGGCACGACGGGCGATCGGCTTTTCGGTGTGACGGTTGAGTTGGCGCTCCAGTTTTTGCCCCAGTTCGTTGATGGCGGCGTAGAGATCCTCATGCTCTGCCTGGGCAAACAGTTTGCCGTTGGGGATGCCAGCACTGGCTTCGACAGTGAACATCAGACGCTCTTTGGAAACAATCACATGGGGTGTGATGAGAGGCACCTGAAGACGTTCGAGCTTTTCAAAACGGGATTCGATGCGCTCGCGGATAGCCGGGGTGATGTCGATGATTTTGCTGGTAATTTCGATTTTCATATTGGCCCCCTTCGGGTCGTCTTGCTTGTGTCTTCACCTTCAGATTACTCATTGGTAAAGATTGAAATGTGATCTGTGTCACATAACCTTCCCTTGGCTATTCAGCAACTTATAAATTGTGATCTTTTCCGGTTTCGTGCCAAAAACAGCTTGAGCTCCATGAAACTGGCAGGCAGTATGACGGGAATAGGATCGTTTCTGTCCCTTCTTGGCAGCACTTCGTGTCGACCTCATGTCCGGTTTCCACTGCTTGATATCGCATGTTTGTACTCTTCCCTCGCAACCTCTGATCTGATGAGCGGATGCAGGGGGCGTTGCTATGCCTGATTGGACATCAAACGTGGTTGGTTGTTGTGTTGGAGTGGTAAATGAAGCAGCAGGCCACGCAAGTCATGTGGTTTTTCGATCGGCAACATGATCAGTGGAGTCTCTCTGATCAGGGGGCCTACCAGCAGTGGCAAGGGGAGGGCAATCATCCCTGGGCCGCTCGCCTGTTACCGGAAGATGAGGCAGGCTTTGCCGACTTTCTCGTCCGGCTTCATGAATCACATCTGCCTGAACAGTTCATCGGTCATCTGAAAGATGATCAGGGGCAGCTTAACCATGTGCTCTGGAGCGGCCAGTTTGTGCCCACCCAGCAGATCTGCTGTGGCTGGCTGGCCCCTCTTGATACCGCCAACAGTGCGGTCTCCTCCCTCAATCTCTCTTTGCCATTGCTGCAAACCACCCTGCTCACCCAGTTGGCGCAAGCTCTCTCTGCCCGCACTGGGCTCGATTTCTTCAATACCCTGGTCAGCCAGCTGGCCCATATCCTCAAGGTGGATGCGGTCTGGGTGGGTGAGTTGTGCGGTGCAGATCGGGTCAAAGTGCTGGCTGCCGACGGGTTGTCGCTTAAAGACTACCCGCTGGCGGGCTCCCCCTGTCAGGAGCTCTATAAGCAGGGGGCCATCTGTTTCGAGGTGATCGATGAGTCGCAGGAGTATCAACCCTGGCTGGCGGCCGGGCAGACTTATTATGGTCAGCCGCTGTTTGATGCCAGAGGCCAACTTCTGGGCCATCTGGCGCTGCTCTATTCGGCCCCGGCAGATACCAGCAATCTCACCTCGGTGCTCAATACCTTTTCGGTACGGATGGTGGCCGAGCTGGAGCGATTGCAATCAGATGCCCAGATGCGCCTCTCTGCCGTTGCATTCGAGACCCACGAAGGGATCATTATCACGGATCCGGGGTTCAAGATCCTGCGGGTCAACAACGCCTTCAGCCAGATCACCGGCTTTGACAGCCAGTCGGTGCTGGGCCTGCATCTGGAAGAGGATCTCTGGCCCAATCTGGGGGGGCTCGGCTACGAGCTCAATACCCTCAGCCGCTGGCAGGGGGAGACCCAGCGTCGCCATGCCGATGGTCACACCTATCCCCAGTGGGAGATAGTGACGCCGGTGCAGGATGAAAAAGGGGTGATCAGCCACTTTGTCATCTGCTTCGAGGATATCTCCGAGCGCAAGGCGGCCGAGCGACGCATTCAGGATCTCGCCTATTACGACGAGCTGACCGGATTGCCCAATCGCCGTCAGCTCCACGAGACTCTGGTGCAGACCTTCAACGAGGCGACCCGCGATGGCTTGATTGGCGCGCTGCTCTTTATCGATCTCGATCACTTCAAGACCATCAACGACTCCCTCGGCCACGCCACCGGTGACTGGCTGCTCAAGGAGGTCGCCGCCCGTCTCAAACGGTTGGTGCGACAGGGGGATTGTCTGGCCCGCCTCGGTGGTGACGAGTTTGTTCTGTTGCTGCCATCGCTCTCGGCCAGCCCGCCCCAGGCGGAGATGCAGGCCGATATCATTGCCGAGCGGCTCATCACCGAGATTGCCGCTCCTTATACCTATGTGGGGCAGGTGCTGCACATCGGTGCCAGCGTCGGCATTACCCTGTTTCCGGATCGGGAGCAGGGGGTCGATGATCTGCTCAAGCAGGCGGATACCGCCATGTATCAGGCCAAGTCCGCTGGCCGCAAGACCCGTCGCTTCTTCGATGCCTCGATGCAGCAGCAGGCGGATCGCCGTCTGCTCATTCACAACGAATTGCGCAACGCCCTCAGCCAGCAAGAGCTGACCCTCTACTATCAGCCCCAGCATATGGTCGATGGCGGCGATATCATTGGTGTCGAGGCGCTCATTCGCTGGCAGCCGGCCGGTCGCTCGCTGGTCTCGCCGGCCGAATTTATTCCCATTGCCGAGGAGACGGACCTGATTGTCGATATCGGCAACTGGGTGCTGCACGAGGCGTGCGCCCAGTATGTGCTGTGGGAGGAGAACGGCATCCACATTCCGCAGATCTCGGTCAACGTCAGTGCCAAGCAGTTCCATGCCACCGATTTTGTCGAGCGGATCCACGATGTGTTGGCGCAAACCGGCATGGATCCGGCCTGCCTCAATCTGGAGATCACCGAATCCGTGGTGCTGGGTCATGCAGAGGACACCATCAGCAAGATGACCGAGCTCAAGGAGCTCGGCATCAGCTTTGCCATCGACGATTTTGGCGCCGGTTACTCCTCCCTGAGCTACCTCAAGCGGCTGCCTGCCGATGAGCTCAAGATCGACCGCTCCTTCATTCAGGACATCCCGAAAGATGGTGACAACATGGCCATCGTCGAGGCGGTGATCGCCATGGCGCGACATATGGGGTTCAACGTCACGGCGGAAGGGGTGGAGTCCCGTCAGCAACTGGAGTTTCTCAAGGCGCAGGGGTGCAGTTTCTATCAGGGCTATCTCGCCTCCAAGCCGCTGCCGGTGCCCTATCTGGAGAAATATGTACAGCGGCTGACCAGACCTGAGCAACTGCGCGAAATGCAGCTGAGCGAGGCAGAAAAATAGTCCCTGCTCCCCGCTGTAGCGCTGCCCGGCAACGGGTAGAATGAGAGGCAGTAGACCCACCGCCACCGGGCGGTGTATTGCCCTCAATGGAGATGTTCAGTGAAAGCTGTATGGGGAATTGTTTTGTCGGCGCTGTTTGTGCCGACCCTGATGGCGCAGACTGCCGACCAGACGCTCTACCGTCAGGCGTATGACGCCGTACGGGCCAATGATCAGGCCCGTTTCCAGCAAATTCGTGCCCGTTTGACCCATTACCCCCTGCTCCCTTACCTCGATTACTATCAGCTCGCCTTTCGTCCGGGGGCGGCGGATTACAACGATGTGACCCGCTTTATCCGCCAGCATGGGGATACCCCCCAGTCCAACCGGCTGGAGCGCAGCTATCTGACCTATCTGGCCCAGAGCCAGCAGTGGTCGCAGTTCCTGCGCTTCTATCCGGCCAAGCCGAGCTCCACCGATCTGCTCTGCATGCACTATCAGGCGCTCTATTACACCGGCAAGCCGAAAGAGGCGTTGCAGGGGGCTGGCAAGATCTGGATGAGCGGCCAATCCCGTCCCGATGCCTGCTCCCCGCTATTCCAGCTGTGGCAGGCATCCGGTCAGAGAACCCAGGAGAAGATCTGGCAGCGGATGACGCTGGCGTTCGAGGCGGAAAACCCCAATCTGATCCGCCATCTTGGCGCGACCCTGGGTAGCGGCTTGCAAAGCTATGGCGATCAGATGGTGACCCTGTTCGAGCAGCCCGCCAAGGCGATGAACCCAGCCTATTTCAGCAGCAATCCTTATTCCCGCAAGCTGCTCTCCCTCGGTTTGACCCGCTATGCCAATCAGGAGCCGGAGTCGGTGCTGCGCCAGCTTGCGCTGTTGCGCAGCCGTTTCGGCCTGACCCAGGCCGAGGTGAAACCGGTAGAGCGTGCGATTGTCCGCCGCCTGCTGCTGGATCGCTCCATAGCCCAGCGCAGCTGGGTCGACAGCACGGTGAAAAAGCTGGCGGATCCCGATATCACCGAGCTGCGGGCACGACTGGCCATCTGGGAGCAGGATTGGCGTGGCCTCTCCGGCTGGGTGAAGATGATGCCGATGGCCCGTCAGAAAGAGGATCGCTGGCGCTACTGGATGGCGCGCTCCCTTGAAGTGCAGGGGCAGCAAAAACCGGCGCGGGATCTCTATCTGGAGACCGCCAACCTGCGCGGTTTCTACGGCTTTATGGCCGCCCAGCGCACCGGGGTGCCTTATCGCATCAAGAACCAGAGCGTCAAGCATGTACCGGACTGGCGCACGGCCAGTCAGCGCTGGCCCTTCCTGTTGCGGGTGCGCGAGCTGCTGTCGATGAACGAGATTGCGGCGGCCCGCTCGGAGTGGATCCACAACATGGATCGCAATCCGGTGGCCCAGCGCATCGAGTTTGGTCATATTGCCCTCAATCAGGGTTGGCACGAGCTGGCCATTCTCGCCAGCATTCGCGCCGAAGCGTGGGATGCCCTCGACCTGCGCTTCCCGCTGCCGCTCAAACGCACCTTCTCCCAGATGGCGCAAGAGCGCACCATGAACACCAGTTTGCTCTACGCCATCTCCCGTCAGGAGAGTGCCCTCTATCCGCTGGCCCAGTCGCCGGTGGGGGCGCGCGGTCTGATGCAGCTGATGCCTGCTACTGCCAAAGAGACTGCCGGCAAGCTGGGGGTGCCCTATCGCAACGAGCAACAACTGTTTGATCCGACGATGAATATTCGTCTGGGGAGCGCCTATCTCAAGCGCTTGCTGGATGTCTATGATGGCAACCGGATCCTGGCGGCGGCCGCCTACAACGCCGGGCCAGGACGGGTAAAACGCTGGCGAGAGCAGAGTGACAACAAGCCGATGGACGTGTGGGTCGAGAGCATTCCCTACAAGGAGACCCGCAACTACGTGCAAAACGTGTTGTCGTTCGATCTCATCTATCAGCACAAGCTGCAGCAGCCGCTGCGCTTTATGTCAGAGCGGGAGCTCAATCACGCCTATTGAGTCGGGGGCCGCCAGCCGGCCCCTGTTTTCAAATTTCCCTGCTGCCGGGTATCATCGGGTAAGGTTTTGTTACCAAAGGAAACATGCCTGGTGACCTGGCTCCGGGAATTGCATCAGGCCGCAGGGTATACTCGGGCGTCGGCACCGACAGGTTCCCCCACAATAAAGGAATGGATAGTGGCAACGATTAAAGACGTTTCTCAGCTGGCAAATGTGTCTATCTCCACCGTGTCGCGGGTTATCAACAACACGGCACAGGTAGCACCGGAAAAGCGTGAGGCCGTACTGGCGGCCATGAAGGAACTGAATTTTCGACCCAACAGTTTTGCCCAGGCACTGGTCAGCAAGCGTTCCAACTGCATTGGCGTGCTGGTTGGCGACCTCTGCGGCGGCCCCTTCTTTGCCCAGATGATGCGTGGCATCGAAACCATGGTCGATCAGGCCAACAAGTTCACCATCGTCATGTCTGGCAACCACGATATCGCGCGCGAGCGTCACGCCATTCAGGCGCTGCTGCAGCGACAGTGCGATGCGCTGATCCTCCACAGCAAGGCGCTCCCTGACGAGGAGCTGAGCGAGCTGGCGGCTGGCTCTACCCCCATCGTGTTCATCAACCGTCAGGTGCCGGGCGCGGAAGATCGCTGCGTCTGGCTCGATAACCAGGCGGGGATCACCACCGCGTGCCAGCACTTGCTGGATGCCGGTCATCGCAACATCGCCTTTATCACCTCCGATGATGAAGAGTTTGTCGATGGTCAGCAGCGGATGGCCGGTTACACCCAGACCCTGGCCAGAGCCGGGATCGCCTTTGATCCTGCACTCGTCAGCCGCGCCTATGCCGACGAAAATGGCGGCTATGTGGCGATGAGTGAACTGCTGGCCCGTGGTGTCGAGTTCACGGCCGTGCTCGGTTTCAATGACGGCATGGTGGCGGGGGCGATCTCTTGCCTGCTGGAGCGGGGTTACAAGATCCCGCAGCAGGTGTCGGTGGTGGGGTTCGACGATATCCCCTACGCCCGCTACATCTATCCCAAGCTCACCACGGTGCGCTACCCCATCGAGGAGATGGGCAGCCGCGCAGCCGAGCTGGCGCTGCGTCTGCTCGATCACAAGCCGGTGGACGGCCTGGCGCTCAAGTTTGAAGCCCAGCTGGTGGAGCGTGAGTCAGTCGCCTGACGTGCGTCAGACAGTGAACAACAAGGTGGCCCCATTGGGGCCACACTCTTTTCTGCGTTATCTGAATAATCCGCTATTTATCCCGCCAGGGCGATCCGCTGCTGGCGGCGCACCTCTACCCCTTCTGCCACCATATCGAGCAGCTGCCTTGTCTGTTCCCAGCCGATGCAGCTATCGGTGATCGACTGGCCGTAGTGCAGCGGTTTGCTGCCGATATCCTGACGCCCTTCGCAGATAAAACTTTCCACCATGATGGCGGCGATGGCATGGCTACCAGCACCCAGCTGGTCGGCAATGTCACGGGCAACCAGCAGCTGGCGGGCATGCTGCTTCTGGCTGTTGCCGTGGCTGCAATCGATCATCAGGCGAGGGGAGAGATGATGCTGGCGCAGCAGCTCACCAGTCTCTGTCACATGATTGCTCTGATAGTTGGGTTGGCGGCCACCGCGCAGGATCAGGTGGCAGTCGGGGTTGCCATGGCTGCGCACCAGTGCCAGCTGGCCATCACCGGAAGGCTGGGTATAGAGGTGGGCCGCCCGGCTGGCGAGGATCGCCTCTACCGCGATCCGGATATTGCCGTCGGTACCGTTTTTAAAACCGATGGGGCAGGGGAGGGCCGAGGCCAGTTGGCGGTGGAGCTGGGATTCGGTGGTGCGAGCGCCAATGGCACCCCAGCTGATGAGATCCCCCAGATAGAGCATGCTGGTGAGATCGAGAAATTCGGTGGCACAGGCGAGCCCTTCCTGTCCAAGCATCAGGAGTAACTCTCGGGCCTGGGATAGGCCCTTTTCCAGTCGATCGCTGCCATCGAGGTCGGGATCGAAGATAAATCCTTTCCAGCCGAGCGTCGTGCGCGGCTTTTCGAAATAGGTGCGCATCACCAGTTGCAGCTGCTCCCCGTATTGGCCCTGCAGTTCAGCCAGCCGGCCACCATAGTCACGGGTGGCTGCCGGATCGTGAATGGAGCAGGGGCCGATCACCAGCAGCAGGCGATCATCCTCTCCCTGCAGAATATGGCGGGCTTGCTGGCGGCTGCGTGCGATTTGGCGAGCGAGCCGTGCCGGACAGGGTCTGGCCTTTAACATCTCGTCAGGGGTGGGCAATGTGGCAAGGGGTGAAGCATTCAGAAGTGAGGTGAACATGAGCGATCCTGATGAAAATGGAAATCTGCATGCTCTTTGCTGTCCAGTGGGGATCTTCCCCTTATTCTCTTGGTTAACAGAGCGCGCGCATGGGCCCGCGCTCTGTTATATCGACCTTGGCTACCTTAGAAGCGGGCTGAGCCGCTGACGTAGTAGCTGCGACCCGGTTCGACGTTCTGGAAGAGGGTGTCTTTCTCTTGCAGGCGCACGTCGGTCAGGTTGTTGATCCCCAGTCGCAGGTCAAAGTTCTCGGTGACCTTGAAGCCGGTACCGAGATCGAAGGTCTGATAGCTGGGCAGCTTGTGCAGTACGACAACCTTGTTGACGGTCTGCTCGGCAAACTGGGTGCCGGTGTAGGTGGTGCCAACGAAGGCATTGACCCGCTCGGTGGCCTGCCAGGTGATCTTGGCATTGGCCTTGTGCTCCGGCCGTTCGGGCAGGGCCTGACCCTGATCGCCTTCCGCCTTGAGGTAGGTGTAGTTGGCGCCAAGGTTGATATCGTCGGTCAGATCGAGCTTGCCGGTCAGCTCCAGCCCCTTGGTGGTGGCCTTCTCCAGGTTGTACCAGGTGCGGTCAGAATATTGCTTTTGAGGACCAGGTAACGCCTTGTTGATTAGCATGTCGTCTATGTCCGAGTAGAAGAGGGTGGCGCTGGTCTCCCAGATCCCCTCTCCTGCGATGACCCCCAGCTCGTAGTTGGTGCTGGTTTCCGGTTTGACCTTGTTGCTGCCATAGATGCGGCAGCTGCCGCCGCAGCTCTCGGTGCTGTAGCCGTTTGTATACTGATGCGAGGCTGGCGCCTTGAAGGCTTGGCTAACACCGCCCTTGACGGTCACCACATCGTTCATCTCATAGACCAGATAGCCGCGCGGGGTGAAGTGGCTGCCGTAGAGCCCGTGGTGATCGTAGCGGCCACCGAGAGTCAGGCTCAGGCTGTCGGTCAGGCCGATCTCGTCCTGAGCGAACAGCGCCTCCTGGGAGTTGCTCTCCTTGCCGCCGATATCCTGGTAACTCACCGCATCCACCAGCTCCCGATCCAGATATTCACCACCCAGGGTCAGGTAGTGGTTGGCCAGCGTCAGGTTGGTGTAGCCCTTCAAAGTAAAGTTGTTCTCTTCTTTAGGCTGCTGGTGGATTTTTAGAATGTCGTTGAAGTCATCTATCTTGGAGCTTTCGTAGTTGACCATGACGGTGGTGTCACCCCAGCTCCAGTTCCCCTTGTGGGTCAGCCCAAACAGGTTGCGATCGTTTTGCTGTTGGCGGCTGTGTATCTTATTGCCGATTTTGCGGAAGGTATCGAGAGGTCGCTCATCCTGGTTGTAGAGGTAATCCAGCTCGAAGCGCTGCTGCTCATCCACCAGCCAGCTCAGGGTGGAGGCGAAGTTGCGGGTCTGCTTGGCTTCGATAAGGGGGATGCCGTCAGCGGCTTCGGTGGGGGTCCAGGCTTGACGGTCATACACCTCACCGTTCATCCGGATCAGCAGGTTGTCGGTCAGCGGGCCGGTAAAGCCCAGGTTGGTTCTGTGCTGATCGCCGCCATCCTTGCCCTCGATGGCCTTGAAGTCGGCATCGGCCGCCCCTTGCCAAGTTTTGCCCGGCTGCTTGGTGATGATGTTGATGACACCACCGATGGCATCGGAGCCATAAAGTGCCGACATGGGGCCACGGATCACCTCGACCCGCTGGATCATGCCAAGGGGCACGGGAGTGTTGTCGAAGTTGCCGCCGCGCCACAGGGCATTGGAGGAGGAGAGGCGTTTGCCATCCACCAGCACTAGCGTGTACTTGCCGGACATGCCGCGAATACCGATATCGCTGCGGCCATTGGTGTCAGCTTCAGCCTGAATGCCAACTTCGTGGCGCAGCAGGTCGGCAAGGTCATTGACCGGTGCGGCGGCGATCTGTTCTGCGGTGATGACAGAGATAGAGGCCGGTGCCGAGCGGGTATTGTGCGCCGTGGTGGTGACGGTAATCACCTCATCGGCTTGAGGGGCGTTGCTGGCGGCGATCGCTTGCTGGGTCAGCAGGGGGACGATGGTAGTGGCCAGCAGGCTGGGAGCAATAAAACGGGAGGTTGAGGATTTCATTATTTACATCTTCCATAATATTCAAATGATAAGCATTATCATTATCTCGGCTATCTTGTTCCGTTCGCAACACTTTTTTACTGACGAGCTGACGGGGCGGGTACGGTGCAATGGCAACCACCACCTGTGATCGATGGCAGAGACTATCAGGGGGGAATGGATCTGGCCGTGATAACTGATGTCATCAATAAACGCGAGAAGCGGGTTGTTATGGTGGGTGGGAGCGAGGAGATAAACCTGATGTCGGGGATAGCGCAGGAAAATGAAAACGTGGTCAGAGTGGTCGCCATGACTCCGATAGACGCCATCCGGGAAGCCTTGCTGGCGGGCAAGCTGGTGGGACTGGGGGAGCCGCACTGGCACCCGGATTTTATCCGGCACCAGCACGCCTGGCTCTGTGATCCTGCGCTCTGGGGAGTCATGACCGATCTGGTGCTGGAGTGCGGCAACCGCCGCCATCAGAGCTTGCTCGATGCCTGGCTGACGGGGGAGGAGTGCTGGCAGGGTGAGCCGCTGACGCTGGGGCGGCTCTATCCGGCCTGGCTCGACTCCTGCGCCTTTCCTGCCTGGATGGCCCCCGAGTTTCCGGCCCTCTTTACCGACTTGCGCCAGAGCAATCTGGCGCGCCCTGAACATATGCGGCTGCGGGTGCATCTCTGCGAGCCCTCATTCGAGTGGGAGGAGATGAGTCCGGAGCGCTGGCAGCAGCACAACAGGGGGCGGGATCAGGCGCTGGCCGACTATCTTCTTGCACTTCCCGCCCACGGCGTGGTGGTGCTGGCGGGGGCGCGTCATCTGCTCAAAGCCGCAGGGGATCCCCATTTTGCGCAGCCGACGCTGGGTCAGTTGCTGGAGGCTGCACGGCCGGTCTGGCTGTATGTCCTTCACCCCTGGCCAACGGTTGCTGGGAAGGGAGATGAGAAAGGTGAGTGGGTGTGCGATCTGGCCGGGATCGCGACTGCCGATCTCTATCCCCACTGGCCGGTGTATCCGCCGCTGGAGACTCTTGTCGACAGGCTGGTGCGCGTGGCTGACCGGGGACGGGAGATGCGAATTTGCCCGACCTTGCTGGCCGAGCCCTGGCGCAGCCGCTTGCTAAGTCGCGCTCACTTGCTGCCAGCTGGCATGGCCCGCCAGCTGCAACAGTGGCTGGCGTAACTGCTGGTTGGAGTAACGGCTGACTGAAGTAACTCAATGGGGGAGCAAGGCTCCCCTTTTTCACATTTTGCATCCTGCATTCAGCGCTGCAAAGTTGCACCATTTACGGCATACCTTGCCACTCATCGCCGAAAATTCAGCTCCTTCGCTACTTTAAAGAAGTTTCTACTGGTCTTACCTGAGTAAATCCCTTTGCTTTTTATTTAACAAGATATTTACATCTAGGTGTCACCAGCATCGGTGACGTCTACAACGGCAAGGAGCCAGTTATGACCCATGTCGACATCCCTTTCCTTCGTTACCTCGATGCGGAAGGGTGCCCGGTCGCCACCTTACCGACCTGGCTGGACAAGGCGATACTGCACACCTTCTATCGCAATATGGTGATGGTGCGCAGCTATGACAAAAAAGCGATTGCGCTGCAACGAACCGGCAAACTCGGTACTTTTCCCTCCCATCTCGGCGCAGAAGCCGTGGGGATTGGCATTGGTCTGGCCATGCAGCCGCAGGATGTCTACGTCCCCTACTATCGGGACATGCCCACCCTCTATGTGCGGGGCGTACCGATGGAGAAAAACCTGCAATATTGGGGCGGTGACGAGCGGGGCAGTTATTTTCTCAAACCCGATGGGACTCCCTCTGAAGATCTCCCCATCTGCGTCCCCATCGCCACCCAGATCACCCACGCCTGCGGTATTGCCTCGGCTTTCAAACTGCGGAATCAACCGCGCGTTGCCGTAGTCACTATCGGCGACGGCGGCACCTCCAAGGGGGATTTTCTGGAGGGGCTGAACTGCGCCGGTGTTTGGCACTTGCCGATGGTCATCATCGTCAACAACAACCAGTGGGCCATCTCGGTGCCGCGCAAGCTGCAATCGAGTGCCCCTACGCTGGCCCAAAAGGGGATTGGTGCAGGGGTGCGCAGCCTGCAGGTGGATGGCAACGATGTGGTGGCGGTCTACGATGCCGCCCGCAGTGCCGTCGAACGGGCCCGCAGCGGCAAGGGGCCGACTCTGATCGAGGCGGTCAGTTATCGCCTCGGCGATCACACCACGGCCGACGATGCCACTCGCTATCGCGATGGGGCTGAGGTCGAGGCCGCCTGGGCGAAAGAGCCTGTCAAGCGGCTGCGCCAGTTTATGCACAGCCAGGGCTGGTGGGATGAAGAGCAGGAGCAGAGCCTGCTGGCGGAAGCCACCCGGGAGGTAGAGCAGGCGGTCGCCCGTTATGAGACGATGGCGCCCCAGCCGCCGGAGGCGATGCTCGATTATCACTACGCCAGCCTGCCCGCCGAACTCGTGCCCCAGCGCGAGCGAGTGATTGCCAAGGGGATGAAGCAGGAGGTTGGCCATGAGTGAGATCAGTTTGCTTGAAGCGGTCAACATGGCCCTTCACTACGAGATGGAGCACGACCCGGATGTGGTGGTACTGGGCGAGGATGTGGGGGTCAACGGCGGGGTGTTTCGCGCCACCGTGGGCCTGCGCGACAAGTTCGGTTTCAAGCGGGTGATCGACACGCCGCTGGCCGAGGGGCTGATCGCCGGGGTGGCGGTCGGCATGGCCACCCAGGGGCTCAAGCCGGTGGCGGAGTTCCAGTTTCAGGGCTTCATCTTCCCCGGGATGGAGCAGATCATCTGTCAGGCGGCGCGGATGCGAAACCGCACCCGTGGCCGCCTCTCCTGTCCCCTCGTCTATCGCTCCCCGTATGGCGCGGGCATTCATTCGCCTGAACATCACAGCGAGAGTGTCGAGGCGCTGTTTGCCCATATTCCGGGGCTACGGGTGGTGATCCCCTCCAGCCCGAGGCGCGCTTATGGTTTGCTGCTCTCGGCCATCCGCGATCCGGATCCCGTGATGTTTTTCGAACCGGATCGCATCTATCGCTCGATGAAATCCGAGGTGGTGGATGACGGTGTCGGCCTGCCGCTGGATGTCTGCTTCACCCTGCGCCCGGGCCGGGATATCACGGTAGTGGCCTGGGGGGCCTGCATCCAGGAGGTGATGCGGGCGGCGAACCTGCTGGCCGAGCAGGATATCCAGTGCGAGGTGCTGGATCTGGCCACCATCAAGCCGCTGGATATGGAGACCATCCTCACCTCGGTGCGCAAGACCGGTCGCTTGCTGGTGGTGCATGAGGCGTGTGGCAGCTTCGGGGTCGGGGCCGAAATTGTGGCGCGGGTGACCGAGCAGGCACTTCCCAGCCTCAAGGCGCCACCCAAACGGTTGACCGGGGTGGATGCCGCCGTCCCCTACTATCGCAACGAGGCGTATTACCTCATCACCGAGCAGGATATCGCCGATGCCGCTCACCAGCTGATGGAGAACCAGTGGCTATGAAATTTTTCAAATTACCGGATCTGGGTGAAGGGTTGGCCGAAGCCGAGATCGTCGAGTGGAAGGTGAGTGCCGGTGATACCGTTGCGGTCGATCAGGTGCTCTTGTCAGTGGAAACCGCCAAGGCGCTGGTGGATGTACCCTCTCCGGTAGCCGGGGTGATTGCCCGTCTCTGCGGCGCCGAGGGGGATATCCTCCATATCGGTGCGCCGCTGGTGGAGTTCGAGGGGGGCGAAGATGATGGCACCGTGGTGGGCAAGGTGAGCGCCCATCAGCAACATATCGAGGATCACTTCGTGGTGGGGGCCATTGCCCCGGGGGGATCGCTGGTGCAAGCCATGCCTGCCGTGCGCCTGCTGGCACAAAAACTGGGTCTGGATATCGAGCGGATCAAGGGGAGTGGCAGCGGCGGCATGGTGACCGAGCTGGATGTACAGCAGGCATTCGAGGCGCAGCAGAGCAGTGGCAACGAATTCCTCAAAGGGTCGCGCAGGGCCATGGCCAAGGCGATGGAGCTCTCTCATCAGACTGTGGTGCCGGTCAGCATCACCGACGAGGTGGATTTGCGTCACTGGCGGCCTGATGAGGATGTGACGGTGCGCCTTATCAAGGCCATTGGCGTGGCGTGCCGCGCCGAGCCCTCGATGAACGCCTGGTTTGATGGCGACACCCTGTCACGGCGGCTGTTCAAAGAGGTCAATGTGGCCATCGCGGTGGATTCAAAGCATGGCCTCTATGTGCCGGTGATGGAGAACGTGGCCGAGCGGGAGGGGGCAGATATCCGGCAGGGGCTGGATCGGATGATCGCCGATGTGAAGGCGCGCGCCGTGCCGCGCGAGATGTTGCAGGGGGCGACCATTACGCTCACCAACTTCGGCGCCATCGCAGGCCGCTATGCCAGCCCCATTGTCACGCCACCGCAGGTAGCCATCATAGGAGCAGGCAAATTGTTCGAAAAAGTGGTGTTCATCCATGGTGAAGCGCGTCCCGTCAGGGCATTGCCGCTGTCGATGACATTTGACCACAGAGCCTGCACCGGCGGCGAGGCGGCTCGTTTTCTCAGAGCGCTGGTCGAAGCGTTGGAAGCGGCCACCTTATAACGGTTTGTGCCCTGCCGTTGGCAGGGCACAAATTTGTTTGCGTAATCTACAAAGCCACGTATAATCCAAACCAGCTTGAAAGGGCGATAGTTATGTCAATGAATACGATGTTTCACATCTTGTCCTGTTGTTCATAAGTTAATCCCGTTTTTTGAGCTTTACCCGCTGAAAAGCATAAGTAATTATTTTGAATACAGGTTTAAAAGATATGTCTAACATGATCACCGGTACCGTTAAGTTTTTCAACGAAACCAAAGGTTTTGGCTTCATCCAGCAAGAAAACGGCCCGGACGTTTTCGTTCACTTCAGCGCCATTCAAGGTAACGGTTTCCGTACCCTGGCTGAAGGTCAGCGCGTACAGTTCTCTGTGACCCAAGGTCAGAAAGGCCCGCAGGCTGAGAACGTAACCGCTCTGTAATTCTTACAGAATTTAAGAAAGCCGTGGTACCTCTGGTGCCACGGCTTTTTGTTTATCTGGCTTCTGCTACTGACTCCCATGTGCTGAATCATGCTGCTATCGCTCCTGCTTGCTGCCACCTTGACTCCGACGTCCGATGCGCCGGTACCTGTGCAATCCGCGATGGAAGCACAGGTGATCTGTCAGCAATTTGTCCAGGTCCGGATGGGCGCGGCGCTGCAACCCGATGAGGTGAATGCGCGACTGGTGCCTGAAAGGGAGGGGGAGTGGCTGGTGGATGGCAAAGTAAAAGGACCCGAAGGTCCTTTGCTGTTTGCCTGTCATCTTCACCAAGGGGAGCGCTGGGAGCTACTCAACTTTTCCCTCTGGTCACCACAGCCGGTCAAAGCGGTTTGAGTGCAACCAGCAGATGTTGCAGGTGTTCAACCATGGTCATGCCAAACGGGGTGAGATAGCCGCCATCTTCTGCGCTGATGAGCCCCTGTTGATGCAGACGGGCTGCCGCCTGGCACAACTCTTCAGACATATCGCTGCGTAATTTAATCCCCAGGCTCATGTTGGCCGGATCAAAGCATGCCAGTATTTTCAAATCGTTCACGAATTCGTTAGAAACCTGGTCGATCCCAATCATGGAGTTACTCCTTACGCTAAAGATGTATGCAAACTAGCATCCCCGGATCCACTTTAGTGGGCGCTGGCTCAAATTATTGATCTTTGGCTGGATGCTGCGTTTCAAATGCTGTTTTTTTCGGCGTAATCAGATGGTTGGCTGACAGCTTCGCCAAGGGCCGAGCCGGACCAAACGTGGTAGGATAGGGCACTTCTTTATATCGGACGGTCTATTGGTGGCTGTTCGCCCTGTTCAAGGTATCGCTCATGGTCAAGATCACTCTGGTATCCCTGCTGCATTCACTTTGTACCCGCTTTCCGGTTTACCCCGCTGCTTCGTTGACGTCCCTGCTGGATGCCCATCAGGGCGAGGTATGGTTACCTGCACGCAAGGGGGCCGACATTGCACTGTTGCGCAAGCATGCCAATGGGGCTCATGAGCTGGCGTCACTCGATGCGGGCTGGTGTGATTTTGCCGCTAGCGACAGCGGTGATACACCCGAGCTGGATGCACTGGCCAACTACGACAGCGAGATGATGGATAACCTGCTGATGTACTGGCACACCGCCGCCAAGATCAACAGCCCGATCACCGATAACCTGTTCGAGCTGCGTCGCGAAGTGGTGGATGAGGCCCACGGTGCCAAACTCGCTGCCGCCTGGGAGCAGCAACAACAGCTGCGTTTTGAGCAGCTGATGGCGATGGCGGCCAATGGCCGGGATCTGCTCTGCTTTGTCGAGGTGGAGTCCGCCTACTGGCTGCGGCAAAAACTGAGCGAGCAGCCTGATGTGGAGCTGATCACCCCTGCGCTGTAAAAGGGGCAATATGATGGCTGGCGGTCTCGCTATCGAGGAGGCTGCTCTATCCTTATTTGCGTCATTGTCCTCCCCATCCGGTGCCAAGGGGCTGCAAGCTGGACAAGCTGACGACAAGATGTGAACATGGCGCCCTTTATCGAGAGAGAGACTTGGCCAATGAGCTATGAACTGAGCGACACCGAGCGCAATGCCGCGCTGCAACTGAACGCTGATTACCGTTACGATCACTTCATCAGCAAGCTGGTCGAGCATGAAGAGCTGTTCGTCCTGACAGACGAGCATGGCGTCATGATGCTGACCACCGACGATGAAGATTGCATCCCGGTATGGCCGCACCCGGAGTACGCCAAGGCGTGGGCTGAAGGCGAGTGGGCCGATTGCAAGCCGCAGTCCATCACCCTGAAGGTATGGCTGGAGCGCTGGGTTGACGGTATGGAGCAGGATGAGCTGTGTGTTGCTGTGTTCCCGACCCCGGATCAGGAAGGCATCGTACTGGAGCCGGCCGACGTGGCTGACGCCATTGCCGAGAAGCAGGCCAAGCGCGGCTGATCACCGCTCGATTCGCAACACCGGTTGCCAACAAAGACCCCGCTATCTTGCGGGGTCTTTGTTTTAGGTCTGTTTGCCAAACGAGTTGTGGCTATCAGGGCTGGCGATAGGTGGTGTCGATGATGGGCTCGGCCGGGAAGGTCTTGCCGCTCTTGATAGCTGCCCTGGTCTCGGATTTTAGCTCTTCATCGATCCACAGCAGACCGCCATAGCTGTAACCGCTGTTGTCGCCACCGAGGGGCCAGTAGAGTTGCTCGCTCTTAGGCGTTGCAGGTACTTTTGGCAGTTTTATCCAGCGCCAGGCTCCTTCCCGGGTGTAGGGCACCTGATAGGCGGGGACGAAGCTCGCCAGCTCATAGAGCCGCTGCTGGATCTGTCGTGACAGGGCCGCCTTTTTGGCAAAGTCGAACTCCTTGTCATACTGCTCCACCAAGGCCGTGATGGCGTCGTCATCGATGTTCATGATGTTGTTGGTCTGGGGTTTGTTGGCGTTGATCTTGTGGAAGAACTCCCAATAGGCGGGATAGCGGCTGCCCGCCCAGGCCATCCAGGCGCTCTGGTGCTTTTTCTCCAGCATCGATTTGAAACCGGCCGATGCATCCATCAGGTTGAGCTCCAGATTAAGCCCCGCCTTCTTGGCCTCTTCCCGCAACAGCGTGAGCCGCTGGGCGTGCTCCGCCGTGGTGTAGGTGATAGCGAGGGTAAGTGACTGCCCCTTGTCGTTTTGCAAAATCCCCTGCGGCCCCACTTTGTTGAAACCGGCTTTGGCAAAGTATTCCCGTGCCAGTTTGGGATCGAACGGACGGGCCTTGATCTCGCTGTTGGTAAATTCACCCTGACCGGAGCCATAACTGTTGAGTCGCTGGTAATCCCCCCGCAGCAGGGTGGTGAGCATCTTGTCGAGGTTGAGGGCATGCTGGACCCCGAGCCGCACATCGAGATTATTCAGCTGCGGATCGGCGGTGTTGAGATAGAGCCCCATCGGCGATTGCGGAGTCTGGTTGTAGAACCAGGTGCGCCCGATATAACCCTTCTCGAACTCCGCGGTTTTGGTCTTGTCGTGCCACCAGTTGGGCATCACCAGCGGGAAGGTGTCGAGATCGCCGCGCAGGAAGTGCTGCCAGGCGATGTTCAGATCCCTGAGCACCTTGATCTCGATCCGCGCAGGATTGAAGCGATGCTGGAAGTAGCGCTCGTCATCCCCCCACCAGTTTTCAATCCGTTTGAAGGTGACCGATTTACCCTTTTTCACCTGATCGAGCTGATAGGGGCCGGTGACCGGCAACACCTTCCAGTTGTACTCCTTGACCCAGTTGGCGGTGAGCTTGATGGCGTGGCTCGGCTCCGGGCTGATGGGCAGTGACTCGAGCAGATCTTGGCGGCTCTTTTCGGTGCCGCTGGTGATGGCCAGGGTGTGATCATCAAACTTGGTGATGTCTGCTATCTGGGTGCTGTAGTAGTTGTTGTACCAGGGGTCGTTGATCTCTTTGCTGCGCATCATCTTGAGGGTAAAGAGCCAGTCATCGGCGGTGACCGGCTGGCCGTCTGACCAGCGCGCTTTGGGATTGATGCGAAAATAGAGGGTCTTGTTGTCGGTGCCGAAAGCCCACTCGTTTGCCAGCATCGGCATGGGGTTGCCGGTGACGGGATGAGTGCTCAGCAGTGGCAGGTTGGTTTCCCGCACGTAACCGGCAAAGCCTCCGTTGGAGTCGGGGCCATATTTGCGCAGGGTCAGGGGGAAGCTGGTCATAAAGGTGCGAAAGGTGCCGCCGCGCTTGGCGGCCGGATCGGCATAGAGAGGATCCTGGTTGTTGCTCTCCCACTTCAAGTCGGCGGGTAGTGTGGCACTCCAGCCAAACGGGCTCCAGCACAGGGTCAGGGTGATGGCGGTGGCGCGAATGATAGGGGAGAGTCGGCGCTCCCCGGCGGTGATGGTCGATGGCATGTCCTTGCTCTCCTGAAGTCTGCTTCCTGCAGATCACGCACTGGTGATGTCAGTCCCGATGGGGACTGGCTCATCATGAAAATTTTATCCTGTCAGGTCAATGAAATAGCGTGAATTAGCGGGTGGCCTAGGCCGCAACGCAGTGCAGGATGATCCCCTTGGCCGCGATGGCCGCACGCATGGGGGCGGGAAGTGCATCGTCGGTAACCAGCACGTTGATCTGACCCGGCGCGCCAAGCTGGCTCGGGTGGATGGCGCCAAATTTGCTGCTGTCGGTGATCACCACATTGGTCATCCCCTTGGCCAGCACGCTGTTGACCACGTCGGCCCGCATCATGTCGCGGCCAGTGAAACCCATCTCGGGATGAAAGCCATCCACCCCGATGAAGGCCTTGGAGAAGTGCACCTGCTCGATGCAGAGGCGAGTGAGCGGCCCCACCACGCTCTCGCTCTGATGCTGGAACAGCCCACCGAGCAGCACCACCTGAGCCGGGGTGTCTTTGAGCAGATGGGCGATATAGCTGCTGATGGTGATGATGGTGACCCGTTTGTGCAGGGCCAGATGGCGCGCCAGCATGGCGTTGGCGCTGCCCCCTTCGATAAAGACTGTTTCGCCATCCTCTACCAGCTGGGCTGCACGCTCGGCGAGGCGCTCCTTGAGCAGGTAATTGATGTTCATCCGGGTATCCGGGTCATCGGTCTCCAGCGCCATGGCCGAGCCGTGTACCCGTCTGAGCAGTCCCTGCTTCTCCAGCGCGGTGAGGTCGTTGCGCACCGTCACCTCAGACACGCCGGTATGTCGGGAGAGTTCACTCACGCTCATCTTGCGAGCCTGATGGACCAGAGTGAGGATCAGTTGGTGGCGTGGATTCATGGTGCGCTCACATGCAAGGTGGTGGATAGCGGCAAGCCACCCGTGGGGTGGCTTGCCAATCATATGACGTCACTGGCGCCATGGGGAGCGCCCCGTCAGAGACTGTGCTCGGTGCGGGCGATGATATCATCTTGCGCATCCGGGGATAAGGCGGTGAAGAAGGCCGAATAGCCCGCCACCCGCACCACCAGATCCCGGTATTGATCTGGATGGGCCTTGGCTGCCAGCAGGGTTTCCCGCGAGACGATGTTGTACTGCACGTGCCACCCCTTGTGCACCTCGAAGAAGGTGCGCAGCAGGCTCATCAGTTTGGCCTTGTCCCGCTCGTTCTCAAGGCTCGCCGGACTCAGCTTCTGGTTGAGCAACACCCCGCCGAGGATGGCCGCCGTGGGCAGCTTGCCGATGGAGTTGAACACCGCCGTCGGGCCGAGACGATCCGAACCCGACGAGGGGCTGGCCCCTTCTGCCAGCGGCGTGCGGGCATGTCGACCATCCGGGGTGGCCATGGTGGCGGCACCGAACGGCACGTTGGCGGAGATGGAGGAGGTGCCGGCATAGTAGGTACCGCCGATGGGGCCGCGGCCGAAGCGGGTGTTGTGCAGTCCCTTGAGCTCGTCGATGTAGCTCTGGTAAGCCTGCACCAGCAGCAGGTCTACCTCGTCCAGATCGTTGCCATATTTGGGGGCGGCATTGGTGAGGCGCTGGCGCAACTGCTCCCCCGCCAGCCCGGCAAAATCTTGTTCGAGTGCTTCGGCCAGCTCATGCTGATCCACAATCCCCTGCTCGAACACCAGTTTCTTTAGGGCCGCCAGACTGTTGCCGAGGTTGGCGATCCCCACCTGCAGACCGGAGACCCAGTCATAGACGGCGCCCCCTTCTTTGATGGTCTTGCCGCGCTCGATGCAGTCATCCACCAAGGTGCTGCAGAGGATGTCATGGGCTTGAGCCTCCAGCACGCTGTCGACCACGCAGTCGATCTCGATGGATTTGCGGGTGAAGTAGCGCACTTGCTCATCCCAGCGGGCCATCACCTCGTCAAAGTTGCCAAAGCTCCCGTCTCGCAGCGACTGGGGCTGGGGCAGGAATACCTTGCCGGTGGTGGCATCGCGACCGCCATCAAGGGAGGCCAGCAGGATGCGGGCGAAGTTGATAAAGCTCATGCCGGTGCAGCGGTAGCCCCACTTGCCGGGCACGGCGGTCTCGATGCAGCCGATGGCGGCGTAGTGGTGGGCATCCTCGACGCTCACCCCGAGCTTGATGAACTCGGGGATCACCACCTCGTCGTTGTTGAAGGCGGGCATGCCAAAGCCGCAGCGGATCACCTGAATGCAGGCGTCGAGGAAGTCCTCGCTCATCCCGGCGTGGTAGCGCACCGAGAGGTTGGGCTGGGTGGATCGCAGCTGGCCGCAGGACTCCAGAATCGTGTAGGAGAGGCCGTTGACCGCGTCATGGGCACTGCCATCCCGCCAGTTCTGGCCGCCGATGGTGACGTTCTGATAGAGCGGGCTGCCGGCGGAGGCTTTGGAGTGGGTGCCGGAGCGGATCTTGTTCACCTCCAGCAACTTGAGCCAGCACCCTTGCAGCAGTTCGATGGCGCGCGTTCGAGGCAGGGATTCCGACAATTCCACCTCGCGGCGATACCAGGGGTAGAGGTACTGATCCATCCGGCCGAATGACACCGAGTGGCCATTGGATTCGATCTGCAGAATGAGCTGGATGAAGTAGCAGAGCTGCAGTGCCTGCCAGAAGGTCTGGGGGGGCTGGTGGGCGATGTGGGCGCAGTTGAGCGCGATGGTCTCAAGCTCGTTTCGGCGCTCGGGGCGAGATTCTTGTGCTGCCATATCATGGGCAAGTGCGGCGTAGCGCGAGATGTGAGCGCTGACCGCATCCAGAGTGATGGCGACGGCGTGCAGGAACTGCTCGCGCTGCAGATCGGCCCAATCCGCCAAATCCAGCCGGCTGCGGCGCTCGGCCACCTTGGCCTTGAAGCCATCGAGACCCAGCGTGAGCAGCTCCTCATAGTTGACCGCGAGGTGGGCATCCCCTGAGGTCATGTTGCCCTCGGCCTTGATGATGCCGCTCTCCAGCAGCGCTTTCTGCTCGTCGGTAAAGAGGCCGAAGCAGCGATCCTGCACCGTCTGGCCGCGCCAGAAGGGGGTGAGGGCGTGGATGATCTCCTTGTCGGTTTCGCTGACCGCAAAGCCGGCACCGGGGCGGTCAGCCAGCTCGTCGAGCTCCTTCTCAATCCAGCTCACCGTGTATTCGGGAAACAGTGGCGCCGCCCGCACCTGACAGGCCTGATTGCCGATGATCAGCTCGTCGTGCTTGATCCAGATGGTGCGCTCCTTGAGGTGATGGGCCAACGCCAGAGCGCTGCGCACCGGCAGCGGCCGGGCGAGATGAGCCTGATAGGCCTCGGTGTAGTGGCGGGCACGCTCGGTGCAGACCGGCGGCTGAACGATGTGGATCAGGCTCTCTTTGTGGGCGCGGATCCGCGGGCTGAGGGTATTGAGGTCGAGCTGGGTCATGATCTTATCCTCTGGTCACAGGGGTCAGCCCCTGACGTTGGGCGTATGCATGGGCAAAGTGGAGTAAATCGGGGTCGTCGAGCGGTGTCTCTGGCGCCTGATAGGGCAGATCCAGCAGGGCATATTTGCCCACGCCTAAGGTGTGGTAGGGGAGGAAGTGGATCTCCTGCACCGTGCCGAGGCTGGCGGCGGTGTCGGTGATGGCGCAGATCGATGCGCGGTCGGCATTGAAGCCGGGAATGAGCGGCACCCGGATCTGCATCGGCACGCCGTGCTCGGCGAGGCGTTTGAGGTTCGCGATGGGTAGCTCCACCTTGCCGCGGGTCCAGTGGAAGAAACGTTCTTTATCCACGTGTTTGAGATCCGCCAGCAGCAGATCCAGTGATGGGAGGCTTGGCTCAATCTGGTGCCAGGGTACATGGAGGCAGCTCTCGACCGCGGTGTGCAGCCCTTCGGCCTTGCAGCGGGCCAGCAGGGACGCGGCAAAGTCGGGCTGCATAAACGGCTCGCCACCGGAGAGGGTGACGCCGCCGCCGCTGCGCTCGAAGAAGGGGCGATCCCGTAAGATGGTGTCCATCAGGGTGTCCAGGGTTTCATCGCGGCCGCACACCTGCAGCGCTTCGCTGGGGCAGAGGCCGCGCAGCCGTTCCATATCGTCGGCCTTGAGGGCAGAGCGGCTGAGCTGGATGCCCTCGCTGTCACGCAAGATTGCCGGACAAGCCTGGCTGCAGAGCTGGCATCCCTCGATGCATTGGCGCCGGTCGAGTAGTATGTCTGGCTTGGGAGAGCGGCTTTCCGGGTTTTGACACCACAGACAGGCCAGCGAGCACCCCTTGAGAAACACCAGGGTGCGAATGCCGGGGCCGTCGTGAGTTGAATATCGTTGCAGGTCGAAAATCATACCGCCTCCTTTTGTATGTGCATTCTATTTGCTTTCATTCGAAAGTTGATTTGATTTCGATCAAGCTATTTGCAGATGTTTTATCGCTAGAATGGCGACATATTGAACATCCCGTTAAGGAGTCAGAGATGGAGCTGTATCTCGATACCGCCGATGTGGCGGCAGTGCGTCGCTGGTCACGGATCCTGCCGTTGGCCGGTGTCACCACCAATCCTTCCATTACCGCGGCCGGTGGATTGCCGCTCTGTGAGCTGCTGCCCGCCCTGCGCGACGTGCTGGGCCCCAAGGCGCGCCTGTTTGCCCAGGTGATGGCCAAAACCGAAACCGATATGGTGCGCGAGGCATTTGCCCTGCGTGAGCTGGACCCGGATCTGGTGATCAAAATCCCGGTGTGCGCAGAGGGGCTGGCTGCCATCAAGAGCCTGACAGCCAACGGTGTGCCGACTTTGGGCACCGCTGTCTATACCCCGCTGCAGGGTTGGCTGGCGGCGGTGGCGGGGGCGGAATATGTCGCGCCCTACGTTAACCGGCTGGATGCCCAGGGTGGCGATGGCATTGCCACCGTGCAGGAGTTGCAACAGCTGCTTGCGCTGCACGCACCGAACAGCAAGGTGCTGGCGGCGTCATTCCGTACTCCCCGTCAGGCGCTCGATTGCCTGCTGGCGGGTTGCCAATCGATCACCTTGCCGCTCGACGTGGCCGAGCAGTTGCTGAACGTACCGGCAGTGGATGCGGCGCTAGCGAAGTTTGATCAGGATTGGCAGCGCGCCTTCGGTCGCTGATCCCGGTGACAAGCTGATTGCCGTGATTGAGGGGGAGGGTGAAGAAGCGCGGGTGATGGGGATTGACCGACTAGACTGGAAAGAGGTGGCTACATTCGCGGGCCGCCCTGCAGTCTACCGGAGGTATCCCATGAGCGACCATCTGCTACTCCCCCATGGTGAAGATTTGCGTCGTGCGGTGCGTTGGCTCAGCGAGCATCACCAGCATGATATCTCTGCCATTGAAGAGGCCAGCCTACGTTTTGATCTCTCGCCGCTGGATGAGGAGTTTCTGATCCAGCACTGGCTCGACAGCCAGCGCCAATCATGAATATCTGAGGTGAGGGATTAGAAGAAGTTGGCGAGGTTGATGCCAAACTCTTTGGGGTCGACTGTATTCTCGATGCTCTCCTGCACTCCTGACTTGGCCAGATCCAGCCACTGTACGTCGAGGTAGTGACGCTGGGTGGCGTGATAGATCACCTTGACCACCGGCTTGAGCGGCTGCTGCTCGTTGCGCTGCATCACGATAGCCAGGCGCTGGTTTGAGAGCTGTACCAGGGTTCCCACCGGATAGACTCCCATGCACTTGATGAACTTGGTAACCAGTTCGGCATCAAAGTGCTGATTGATCCCCTTGAGCAGAATGCGGAAGGCCTGGGTCGGCTGCATACCTGCTTTGTAGACCCGATCTGCGGTGATGGCATCATAGACATCGACGATGCCGCTCATCCGGGTATAGAGAGAGAGCTGCTCCCCCTTGAGTCGCTGCGGGTAGCCGGAGCCATCGAGCCGCTCGTGGTGGTTGGCGGCCACCTCCAGCATGGTGGGGGTGATGCCCGGAGTATTGCTGAGGATCTCGTAACTGTGCACCACATGCTGACGCATGATGGCGAACTCCTCATCGGTCAGCTTGCCCGGTTTGTGGAGCACCTCGTCCGGGGTCATGATCTTGCCCACGTCGTGCAGCAGGCCACCCAGGGTTAGCTCCTTGAGCACGCTGCGCTCCAGTCCCAGATAGCGGCCGAAGTTGGCCAGCAGAATGGCCACATTCATGGAGTGCTCCATCAGGTAGGCATCCTTGGCGCGAATACGAGCCAGACAGAGCATGGCATCGCCGTGGGTGAACATGGTGTCCACCATCTCTTCGGCGACTTCTGCCAGCGGGGTGATGTCGATAGGTTCACCCGCTTTGAGGTGGCGAATGAACTTGCCTTGCAGCTCGCGCGCTTCCTGATAGAGGCGGCGGATTTTAAGCTCCCGTCCTTCGCCGTTGGCACTGGCACGGCGCCCTACCTGGGCGCTGTTGGCATTGAGATCGGGGGAGGTAACGGCGTCACTCTCGGCACTGCCCAGCTTGCTGCGGGCCAGATCGATGCGTACCGTGAGCACCCCCTGACGCACCAGATTGGCAATTTGCGCCACGCTGGTCACCAAGCCCATCTGGGCGATCTCCATCCCACCTGTCTGGCTGGCGATAGCAATGACATACATGCCGGGTTTCAGCTGGTTGACGGGAATGACGGGATAGGATGCTTGAGACTTCATGAGGGCTTCCTGACTCTTATTATTATGAGTATCGTTCGGATGGGTCACACCGGAGAAGTGTAACATCGGATGACCAGTTCGTCATAATTGGCAACCCCTTAACAGTGGCGTTGTCGCCCCCGCCCGATATAATGACGCCCCTTTACTTGTTGGACTCCGAGGTTGTGAATGCGGCTTGATAAATTTCTGTGCGATTGTTCCGATTTGACCCGCTCGCTGGCAGGCAAACTGATCCGTCAGGGTGAGGTCATGGTGGATGGCATTGTGGTAAAGCAGCCCGCCTTTCATATCAATGAGCAGAGCCAGATCGAGTTTGACGGCGTGCTGCTGACGCTGGAGCAGCGCAACCGCTATTTCATGCTGCACAAGCCGGAAGGTTACGTCTGCTCCAACGAGGATCCGGATCACCCGACCGTCTTCTTCCTGATGGATGAACCGGCGATGGGCAAGCTGCATGTAGTGGGGCGCCTCGACCTCGATACCACGGGTCTGGTGCTGGTGACCGACGACGGTCAGTGGTCCCACCGCATCACCTCGCCGCGCCATGAGTGTGCCAAGACCTATCACGTCTGGCTGGCCGATCCGGTGAGCCCGGATGCAATCGAGCTGTTCGCCGAAGGGGTCTACCTGCGTAACGAGTCCGATAAAACCCGTCCTGCCCAGCTGGAAATTCTCGGTGAGTGCGAGGCCCGCCTGACCATCCACGAAGGCAAGTACCATCAGGTCAAGCGGATGTTTGCCTCCATCGGCAACAAGGTCATTGGCTTGCATCGCGAGCGGGTGGGGGGCTTGACGCTTGACGAAGAGCTGGCCCCTGGTGAATACCGCGAGCTGACCGCTGAGGAGATAGCCCTGTTCTGATCAGGGATAGCGCCGGGGGTCAGTGAGTGCTGAAACCCAGCACCAGCGCCGTGCCCAGGGTGGCAATCAGTGCACCCGCCCAGGCGGCAACGGATGGCCGCTCCCCCGAGTGCCACCACAACAGCGGCAGCAGCAGTACCGGCGTGGTGGAGGAGAGAATGGCCACCATGCCCACCTCGCCCTGCCGCAGCGCCATCAGGATCAGCGTCATCCCCAGCCCCATCGCCAGAAAACCGTTGGTGGCAATCATGGCGAGGATATGGCGATTGACCGGTTTGAGCGGCATGGCCAGCGGCAAGCGCCCCAGCCGCAGGACGCAGTGGGCCAGCAGGGCACTGCCCATCCGGATACCCGATGCACTCACCGCATCCACCTCACCACTCATCATCACCGGCTTGGCGATGATGGCTCCCACGCTCTGACACAGTGCCGCCGTCAGGCCAAGGCCAATTCCCAGCGCCAGATTGCCACGGATCTGCTCCCACTCGTTGCTGCTACTGCGTCTGCCAAACAGGATTGCCAGCATCACGCCGGCAAAGACCAGCATGGCCCCCAGCAGTCGCCAGCCCGTCAGCTGTTCATTAAAGAGCCATAGCCCAAGCAGGGCGGAAAACAGCGCATGGCAAGAGAAGAGCAGGGCACTGCGTCTTGGCCCCAACCGGTTCATGCAGGCAAACAGCGCCGTATCGCCCACGAAGATGCCGACCAGCCCCGAGATGGCGAGCAGGGGCAGGGCGCTTGCGGTGAGGGTTTGCCAGCCACCGGTGAGCAGACTCATGGTGCCGAGCATCAGGCTGACCAGAAACATGCGCCAGCGGCTGTAGGCAAATGCGCCGAGATGACGGGCCGGTTTGACCGAAATTAGCGCTGCAATTGCCCATAAACTGGCCGACGCGAGGGCCAGCCACTCATAACCCATAAAAACTCCTGAAAAAATTAACCCGAAAGACTCCATCTCCCGGGCAAGCCCGATACAATACGGGGCGTTTTCGGGGATAACAAGAGCGGCATCAGGCATTCATCAGGCGCGCCGTCGGCCTTCCCCTCCTGCAGTGGTTTTATTCGAGGTTTTGTCATGAGGTATGGTTTCTTCCCCAAGCTGGCGCAACGCTGGCTCTCCCCGCTATTGCTTGCCGTGCTGGCAGGGCCCCTGGCCCATGCCACCACCGTTGAGCAGCAGCCTCTGCTTGCCGATCGGCAAACCCTGGTAAAGGGCAACGGTGCCGAGCCGGAGTCGCTGGATCCGGCGCTGGTGCGCTCCGGTTTTCCGGGGGAGGCGGTACTGGTCGATCTGTTTGAAGGGCTGGTCAGTGATGATGGGCAGGGGAATATCGTCCCCGCTCAGGCACAGCGCTGGGAGGTGAGTGAAGATGGGCTGGAGTGGCGATTCTTCCTGCGCCCTCAACTGAAATGGTCCAATGGCGAGCCGCTGGTGGCCGCTGATTTCGTCTATGCATGGCGCCGTCTGCTCGATCCGGCCATCAACTCCCCTTCTGCCGGATTGCTGCTGGCGACGGGGATCAACAATGCGCAATCCATCTATGCCGGTGCGCTGGAGCTCGGCAATCTGGGCATTGAAGCGCAAAGCGATCAGATTTTGAAAATCACCCTGGAGCGGCCGGCGCCCTATTTCCTGCAGCTCATCAGTCAGCGCCCCTTTGTGCCGGTCAATCAGAAGGCGATAGCCAAATTTGGCAAGCAGTGGACCGAGCCTGGCAAGCTGGTGAGCAATGGTGCTTATCGGTTGGCAAGCTGGACGCCGAACGAGCGGATAGAAGCCGAGCGCAATATCCACTACTGGGATGACCTTCACACCCGTATCGGACGGGTCACCTATCTGCCTATCACTTCGCAACATGCCGAACAGCTGTGCTATGAGGCTGGTGAAATCCAGCTTACCAACAAGGTCTCCCTCGGCTATTACCAGAAGATGAAGCGCGAATCTCCGGAGCGGCTCTGGGGCTTGCCGCTGTTTGGCACCTATCTCTATGCGTTCAATTTGAAGCGCCCCGAACTGCAGGATGTGCGGGTGCGTCAGGCGCTCTCCATGGCGGTTGATCGACAGCAGCTCATTGGATCGGTGAGCGGGCAGGATGAACAGGCGGCATGGTCGCTGTTGCCGGAGATGCCGGGTTACCCCCGGGTGATATTGCCTGTGGCGCTTGAAGATATGCCAACCCGCCAGGCCAAAGCGGCAGCGTTGTTGTCAGCGGCCGGGTATAACAGTGCCAATCCACTCAAGCTGAGCATTACCTACAACAGCGCAGAAACCCACAAGCAGATGGCGATGGCCATTGCCGCCATGTGGCAGAAGCTGGGGGTACAGGTCACCCTCAACAGTCTGGAGTGGGGTGCCTATCAGGTGGCCAAGGATAGCGGTGATTTCCAGGTGGCCAGAAGCTTCCTGTTTGGCGATTATGTGGAGCCATCAGCCATGCTGGGCAGCTTCCGTTGTCAGGATCTGCGCAACGAGAGCGGCTACTGCAATCCCGATTTTGATCTGTTGCTGGAGCAGGCAGCCAATACGCTGGACAGCGCGAGCCGTGTTGAACTCTACCGGCATGCCGAACAGTTGCTGCTTGAGGAGGCGCCGATCCTCCCCGTGTATCATTACAATCAGATGAGACTGGTCGATCCCGCGCTGCGAGGGCTGCCCAGCCAGAATTTGAAAGGGACGATTGCCACCAAGGATCTCTATTTCAGCCCGCAGTGAGGAGCATTTCATGAAACTTGCCATCATTTCCGACATCCACGGCAGCATCATTGCGCTGGAGCGGGTGCTGACCCAACTTGAGCCCTGGCAGCCGGACCACTATCTGCTGCTCGGCGATCTGCTCAACCATGGCCCGCGCAATCCTCTGCCGGAGGGATATAACCCGGCCGCCGTGGCTGATCGGCTCAACGAGCTGGCACCGCAAATCATCGCGGTGCGGGGCAATTGTGATTCCGAAGTGGATCAGATGCTGTTGCGCTTTCCCATCACAGCCCCCTACAACCAGCTGCTGGTCGATGAGCGGCGCTGGTTTGTCAGCCATGGCCATCTTTATCGCCCGGACGAGGTACAGCTCCCGGCGGGCAGTCTGTTCCTGAGCGGTCACACCCATGTGCCGGTGCTGGAGTGGCAAGGGGAACGGATATTGATGAACCCGGGGTCGATCTGTTTCCCGCGCGGCGAGTTGCCTGCCAGTTACGGGAGCTATGAGGACGGAGTACTGCGCGTCAATGCGTGTGAGGACGGGCGAGAGTTGTTGCGACTGGTGCTTTAAAACGGAGAGCAAAAATGCAAGGCCTGATAAGAGATGTCAGGCCTTGATACCGTAGGAGCGGGTGCCAGAGCGAGTGTTACCCTTGGCGTCATAGGTCAGGCTGTTGCGATCGCGCAGCTGACTCAGAAAGGTTGCCAGACGACGGTTGGAGACGATGCTCAATTCAAGCAAGCGACCGTTGATATCATTTTGTGCCTGGCAGGCATCCAGTTTTGCACGAAGCTGTGCTATCTCGTCGGGATAGGCAGCCAGCTGCAGTGCCAGTTCCGGCATCTCTGCGAGGGTCTTGTCCAGCGTTTCTATCGCAGCAAGCAACTGCTGTTTGCGCTCGGTCAGTGCGGGCAGGGCCAGTGCCTGATGCTGTTCGAGCAAGCTGAACTCCTCTTCCAGAATGCCTTGCATCTGGCTGAGGTAATCATCTTGGGAGTGCAGTAACGAAGGTAAGTCCATCATCCCAGAACTTTGTCCAGATTGGCCTCGAAACTGAACATCTTCTTGGCCACAGCGTCGCTGTTAACCTGATATTCGCCACTCGCGACGGCTTTTTTCAGCCGTTCGACCTTGCTCTCATTGCCGGTCGAGGCGGTATTGAGGTTTTGTTGCATTTTTTGCAATTGTTGCGCCTCACTGGTCAAGGAGACGGAGTCCAGCTTGACAGTAGCCGCTTTGTTTTCGGGCGATGAGGTGACTGACTTGCTGCCTGTCCCCTGGCTATTAGCGGTATTTTGCAACCGATTATTCGCCAAGTTGTTGATATTGTTGATGGCCATTTTAGTTACCTTCGTCTGCTTTAAGGTTTGCTTACCTGTTTATCGGTGCGGCAGATCAAAACTTTAGAAAAAAGTTGTCAAGGATCCGGATTTAAAAAGTGACCGATACGGCACCTACTGCACTGACTTTACCCTCAACGGTTTTGCCGGAGCGAATATTGACGAGTTTGATGATCTCTCCGAAGCTGCCATCTTGCAAGGCTCGGGCCATGGTTTTGATCTGGAAGTTGCTGTTTTCTGCCGTCAGGGTGACCTGATCCCCTTTGCACACGACACAAACCTGGCTCAAACGGATGGGTTGCCCCGGTTTTAGCTCCCTCTTGCTGCGCACTCCGATAAGAGGTGCCGTGTCAGTCAGGTAGTCGCCGCGGATCAGGGTCTGATCCTGATAGGCCAACACCAGCTGGCTTTCACTCAGCAGGTCCCCCTTGGCGATGGGGTTGGTCACAGTGACATAGGGCTTTTGAATACTGACACGCACCGGGAGATAGACGTCCCAAGGTTTGTCTTCCTCACATTTAAGGTAAACTGTTGTATTACGGCGAATTTCCATTTTTGCTGGTAAGCTGATAGTGAGCAGATCTTCGCAGCGGGTCAGTGGGAGCCGTTCATCCAGCGTGGCAGAGGTGACCTCGGCTCTGGCATCCAACGCAATATCCAGCTGGCTGTAAACGAACTCTTGTGCCTTTTCTTGCAGATAAGTAGTGACATCCGAGGCGTAGCTGGAAGATATGCTGCCAAAAAAGAGGCTGATGAGTAAAAGTCGGTTAATCATTTTCGCTCGTTGGTCGATAAGTTGTTCACGCATATCACCATATTTAACTATGATTGCTTCAGAATCTGTTCGTTGTCACATCGATAGTCTGACGCAATCCATCACGCATGCATGATTAATGCCAAGCGTTTTTAGGGAGTGTTTATGGCCAGTATCCTGGACTCGGTCAACCAACGTACCCAGCTAGTGGGGCAAAACCGGCTGGAGTTGTTGTTGTTTCGTCTCAATGGACGTCAAAGATTTGGCATCAACGTATTCAAAGTGCGTGAAGTGTTGCAGTGTCCCCCCTTGACCGTGATGCCCAAACTGAACTCCTGCATCCGCGGGGTCGCACATATTCGTGGCCAGACTATCTCGGTCATCGACCTCAGCATGGCGGTTGGCAAACGCCCGATTGATGATCTGAGCAAATGCTTCATTATCATCTCCGAGTACAACCGCTCTATTCAGGGCTTTTTGGTGCATTCGGTCGAGCGCATCATCAATATGAACTGGGAATCCATCCTGCCTCCTCCCAAAGGTGCAGGTCGCATCAACTATATGACAGCCGTGACAGAAGTCGATGGCGAGTTGGTCGAAATCCTTGATGTTGAGCGGATATTGAACGAAATTTCGCCGGTTGCAACGGATGTTAGTGAGGAGTTGGTTCAGGCCAGTGTCGACCACCCGACTCTGGGGCGTCCTGTTCTTGTTGCGGATGACTCCTCAGTGGCACGTAAACAGGTACAACGTGCGCTTGAGGCTATCGGTGTCGAGTGCGTGTTGGCAAAAGATGGCCGCGAAGCATTGAACATGCTGCTGGAAATGACCAAAAATGGTCCTATCAAGGATCAGGTTGCGCTGGTTATTTCGGATATCGAAATGCCGGAAATGGATGGCTATACCTTCACTGCCGAGATCCGGAATAATCCCAATCTCAAGGATTTGCATGTTATTCTGCATACCTCACTCAGTGGAGTATTCAACCAGGCAATGGTGCAGAAAGTTGGTGCGAACAATTTTATCGCCAAGTTCCAGCCTGATGAATTGGCCAAGGCCGTACAAAACGCACTCTAATAAAGAAGAACAGCTGCATGAAGACACTTTCGGACGACTTATACAAACAGTTCAGCAACTTTCTGGCGGTACAGAGCGGAATTGTGCTGGGGGATAACAAACAGTATCTGGTGAAGAGCCGTCTTTCACCTTTGATGGCTCAGTTTGGCATCGAGAGTCTGTCTGATCTGGTTACCCGTGCAATGAGTGTGCGAGAGCGTGACCTGAAAATGGCCGTGGTGGATGCCATGACGACCAACGAGACCCTCTGGTTTCGTGATACCTATCCGTTTCAGCTTCTTACTGACAAGATTTTCCCCGAGTTGGGAAAAAGTGGCCGCCCCATCAAGATCTGGTCTGCCGCATCCTCGTCAGGTCAGGAGCCCTATTCCATTGCCATGACGGCACTGGAGCAGCAGATGAAAAAGCCGGGGACCTTGCCTGGTGGCGTACAGATTGTCGGGACGGATATTTCGACGACTATGCTCAATCAGTGTAAGGAAGGCGTTTACGATAGCCTTGCTCTGGCGCGCGGTTTGTCACCGGAGCGCAAGAAGATGTTTTTTGAGCCCTACGGTGACAACAAAATGCGGGTTGCCGAGCGAGTCAGAAAATTGACCACCTTCCGGCCACTCAACTTGCTGGAGAGCTATAGTCTGCTCGGCAAGTTTGACATTATTTTTTGCCGTAACGTGCTCATCTATTTTGCGCCGGAAGTGAAGTCGAAGATCCTCAACCAGTTTGCTGCCAGTCTTAATCCCGGTGGATATCTGATGTTGGGAGCGTCGGAGTCACTGGCCGGGTTGACCGATCGGTTCGAGATGATCCGCTGCAATCCGGGGATTGTCTACAAGGTCAAATAGGCCTGACCGCCTTGATATTCGTGGTCTGCCGAATATTGCCACTTCATGTAAAGAGGGAAGCTACGAGCTTCCCTCTTTCTTTATCTACAGCTCAGTCTTTCTATTTACCTACCATATCTCGCCACCGCAAAAGTGGTTGAAGCCTTAAGGTGGCCAAATGATGCCGTCTGACTCAAGGCACGAGATGCTCCTGCCGTTTTCGGTCTGAAATGTGCTCATACCCAAACCATCGAACTGAGTGATTTGCTTATGGCACACCTCTTGCTAACAAAATATACCAAGCAGGAGGTGTGCTATGGCTCTTTCATTTGACAAGGCATTCGGTGTGCATCAACACACCATAAGCGTTCGCGCCAAGCGTGCTGAGGTGCTTTCCAGCAATATTGCCAACGCAGATACCCCAGGCTTCAAAGCCAGGGATATCAATTTTGCTCAGGCATTGCAGGAGGCTCAGTCGCATCAGGGTTTTGGTTTGGCAACGACCAGCGAAAAGCACTTTGCCTTGAATATGGACGCTCCGGGTACCGTGCAATATCGCAACCCGCTGCAACCGGATACCGGTGACGGCAATACAGTCGATGTGCAGCAGGAGCGCAGCGAATTTCTGCGCAATAGCCTCGAGTATCAAACCTCCCTTGAATTTATGAATAGCAAGATCAGTGGCCTGCTCAAGGCACTGAAAGGAGAGCAGTGATGAGTTTGTTCAAGGTCTTTGACATAGCAGGCTCGGCTATGAGTGCACAGTCAGTGCGCCTCAACACGGTTGCCAGCAACATGGCCAACGCGGACAGCGTCAGCTCCAGTGTGGAAAATACTTACCACGCCAGGCGGCCAGTCTTTGCCGCCCAGCTCGATCAGGCGATGTCTGACAAGCAGGGCTCGGTCGGGGTTGAGGTGAAAGGGATTGTCGAGAGCAAGGCGCCACTGCTCAAGGAGTACAATCCCAACCACCCGATGGCGGATAAAGACGGTTTTATCTTCAAGCCAAACGTCAACATGGTTGAAGAGATGGCCGACATGATCAACGCCTCGCGCAGCTACCAGACCAACGTACAAGTTGCAGATTCGGCCAAGAAGATGCTGCAGCAGACGCTCCAGCTTGGCAAGTCCTGATAGGAGGGATGCAGCATGGTCGATACAACCAACAGTGCTAACGGTATAAGCCGTACCACGACCCAGGCGACAGGCACCACCACGACGCCCAAGAAAGAGCTGGATCAGGCTTCCTTTCTAAAGCTGCTGACCATGCAGCTGTCGTATCAGGATCCTTTCAAGCCTGTTGATAACGCCCAGATGCTCTCCCAGATGGCATCCATGTCGACATCTGAGGGGATCAGCAGTTTGTCCACTCAGATGGGTAAGCTTAATGACCAGATGATCTCCAGTCAGGCACTGCAAGCCTCCGCATTGGTGGGACAAAATGTGCTGTTGCAGAGCAATACCGGCTATCTGGATAAGGAGGGCTCTCTCCCCGGTGTTGTGGCTGTGGGAACGACGAATAAATATTCGAGCGTCAAGGTCACCATCGAAGATGAAAAAGGCCAGGTTATCAAGGAATTCTCTCTCCAAGGGGAGCAGCGAGGCAACGTTGAAGTTGCCTGGGATGGCACAGACAAAGATGGAAAGCGGGTCAAGTCAGGTAAATATGTGATTAAGGCAAGCGGTACTCTGGATGGCAAATCCGAAAGTATTGCTGCTTATGCTTACGGCAAGGTGGATAGTGTGGCGCTGGGCAATGCGAGCAATCCGACAATGCTTAACGTGAAAGGCTTGGGTAGCACGCTGTTGAGTAGCATCTTGCAAATATCAGGAACTAATTCAAACCAGACGGTTACACCGTCAAAAACCACGTCGACAGCATCGATCTAAGGAGCTGGATATGTCATTTAACAATGCCTTGAGCGGTGTCAACGCGGCACAAAAAGACTTGAACGTCACCGCCAACAACATTGCCAACGTTAACACCATGGGCTTTAAAGAGTCCCGTGCCGAGTTTGCGGATGTCTACGCCAACTCCATTTTTGTCAATGCCAAGACCCAGGTCGGTAACGGTGTGGCGACCGGGGCGGTTGCTCAGCAGTTCCACCAGGGGGCGCTGCAATTTACCAATAACGCACTGGATCTGGCTATTCAGGGTAACGGCTTCTTTGTGACCTCTGACGGTCTGACCAACCTGGATCGCACCTACACCCGTGCAGGTGCCTTCAAGCTCAATGAAAACAGCTATATGGTCAACAATCAGGGCCATTATCTGCAAGGTTACGAAATCAACGCCGATGGCACGCCTAAGGCGGTAAGTATCAATGCGACCAAGCCGATTCAGATACCTGACAAGGCCGGTGAACCAATCAAGACAACTAAGATTGACGCCAGTTTCAACCTGCCATCGACAGCGGCGCCCCTGCCCGCAGGTAATGCGGTGGGTGATGCCTCTACTTTTGACCCCAAAGATTCGAAAACATATTCCTCTTCAACTTCTGTGGTGATTTATGACTCACTGGGTGAGCCGCATACCATCACGCAATATTTTGTCAAAGAGGCTGACCCGGCAGATCTGACCAAACCCGCCAATCCTACTGCTTGGCGTATGTACCTCTACCAAGGTGATAAGCCTATTGATATTGTCGGTGGTGTCACACCCACTATGGCGACTGGTTTGAGTCAGGCGCCTGCTGGCGCAAGAGTTACCTTCGGGGCTGATGGCAAGATGATTACCCCGACTACACCGGCGACCATCAAGACAGAGCAATTGGGAGCCGCGCCCCCGACAGGCGCTGGCATTATCACCAATGGTGCAGATCCCACTCAGCAGGTGGATATCAACTTCGGAACGGTGACCCAGTATGCTTCACCGTTTGAAGTCAACAAGTTGACTCAGGATGGTTCCACTGTTGGACGGTTGACCAAGGTGGAGATCACTCCTGACGGCATCGTGTCCGCGACTTACAGTAACGCAACCACCATCAAGGTGGCCATGGTGGCAATGGCCAAGTTTGCCAACTCGCAAGGATTGACTCAGGTTGGCGATACCTCCTGGCGTCAGTCTCTGCTCTCTGGCGATGCCTTGCCGGGGACGCCAAACTCAGGGACATTTGGCACCATCAAGTCATCCTCCCTGGAGCAGTCCAACGTGGATTTGACATCCGAGCTGGTGGACCTGATCACGGCCCAGCGTAACTTCCAGGCCAACTCCCGTTCTCTGGAGGTCAACAGTTCGCTGCAGCAGACCATCCTGCAGATCCGTTAATCGCGCAATAAATGATAATGAGAGGGGGCTTGGCCCCCTCTCTGTTTCTGTCGCATTCCCATTCTCCTTATCCCCTCATATTTCTGCTGTTGGCACTCTAATTGCATTTCTCCTGTCAGAGTCATCTGTTTGACGGAGAATTCCATGGATCACCTGCTTTATATCGCCATGTCCGGGGCCAAAGAGACCATGAACAGCCTGGCTGTTCGGGGCAACAACCTCGCCAATGCCAATACCACCGGCTTCAAGTCCGATTTCGAGCAGGCCAGAAGCATGCAGGCGTTCGGAGAGGGCTTGCCAAGCAGGGTCTTTGCCATGGCTGAGCGCCCGGGTCAGAACCTGCAGCATGGCATGTTGATGACCACCGGACGGGATCTGGACGTGGCGGTAGATGGTCCGGGCTGGATTGCCGTGCAGGATCCCAAGGGCGGTGAGGCCTATACCCGCATGGGGAATTTGCAGGTCAATGCGACCGGCAACTTGCAAACCTCGACCGGTCTGAATGTGGTGGATGACGGTGGTCAGCCCATCGTGTTGCCGATGCCGATGGAGAAACTCGAGATCAATCGGGATGGCACCATCAGCGGTCGTCCGGAGGGGGCGGCCGCCAACTTGCCGGAAGATTTTCAGCGGATCAAGCTTGTCAACCCGGCCGCCGATGCGGTGGAGAAGGGGCAAGATGGTCTGTTTCGCCGCAAGGATGGCCAGAATGAACCCGCCTCTGCCAATGTCGGTCTGATTGCCGGCTCCCTTGAGGGGAGCAACGTCAATGTGGTGGATGAGATGACCAACCTGATCCGGCTGCAACGCCAGTTCGAAACCCAGGTCAAAATCATGAAGACGGCCGAAGAGAATGATGAAGCTCAAACCCAACTGCTGCGAATCAGCTAATCAAGGAGTTACCTATGAATCCCGCACTCTGGATCAGCAAGACCGGGTTGGATGCACAGCAGACCAATATTTCGGTTACTTCGAACAACCTGGCGAACGCCAGCACTGTGGGCTTTAAAAAGTCACGGGCCATCTTTGAAGATCTGCTGTATCAAAACATCAACCAGCCCGGTGGCCGCTCCTCTGCCGATACCGAGCTCCCCTCCGGCTTGATGCTGGGGGCGGGTGCCAAGGTGGTGGCGACCCAGAAAAACCACAGTCAGGGTAACGTACAAACCACTGACAACTCGCTCGATTTGATGATCAGTGGTCGTGGCTACTTTGAAATTCAGCTGCCGGATGGCAGTGCGGCCTATACCCGTAATGGTCAGTTCACCCTCAACGATGAAGGAACCATAGTGACCCCGGGTAATGGCTACCCGCTGCAACCGGAAATCCAGATCCCGGAAAATGCCCAGAGCGTTACGGTGGGTGAAGATGGCCAGGTCTCGGTGCAGCTCAAGGGCGATGGCGCTTCTCAGGTCGTCGGTCAGATCAACATCTCCGACTTCGTCAATGCCAGCGGCTTGCAGCCGATGGGGGAGAACATGTTTGTCGAGACCCAATCCAGTGGTGCTGCCGCTCAGGGGACTGCCGGTGCCGATGGCTTGGGGGTGATCAAGCAGGGGATGCTGGAGACTTCCAACGTCAACGTGACCGAAGAGCTGGTGAATCTCATTCAGGCTCAGCGGGTCTACGAGATGAACTCCAAGGTGCTCTCCGCCGTGGACGGCATGATGTCCTTCCTGATCCAGCGTACCTAATTAGGAGGTGCATGATGAAAGCCGTATGGATGCTGGGATTGCTGGTGCTGGGAGGGTGTAGCAGCACTCCCAATACGCCCAAGCCTGATGATCCCGAGTTTTCCCCCGTCTACGGGGAGTCGGAGCCGGTGTCGGTGCGACCGACAGGGGCGATTTTCCAGCCGGATCAGGTCAATGGCATCTATTCGGATATCAAGGCACACAAGGTAGGCGACATCATTACCATCGAGTTGTCGGAGTCGACCTCCGCCTCGAAAAAGGCCAATACCCAGAGTGGCAAGAATAACAAGTTCAATCTGGACCCGGTCAAGTTGGGTGGCGTGCCCGTGACCGCCAGCCCCTATGATCTCTCAGCCTCCATTGCTCAAGACAGCGCGTTCAAGGGGCAGGCCAAAGCGGACCAGAGCAACAGCCTGCAGGGCAATATTTCGGTCAGCGTGGCCAAGGTACTGCCCAACGGCAATCTGGTGGTGCGCGGAGAGAAGTGGATCATGCTTAATAATGGCAATGAATATATCCGGATCACCGGCCTTATTCGCCCGGAGGACGTGACGTCTGATAACAGCGTTTCGTCCCAGAAAGTGGCCAATGCCCGCATTTACTACGGTGGTACCGGCGATCTGGCCAATAGCCAGGAGCAAGGGTGGCTTACCAGCTTTTTCAATGGTCCCTGGTGGCCGCTCTAGGAGATGTTATGAAGTCACTCCGTCTTGTCACTCTGCTTTGCTGTCTGCTGCCCTTGGGTGTGGCCAATGCGGCCCGGATCAAGGACATCAGCTCGGTTGAAGGGGTGCGTAACAACCAGCTGATTGGTTATGGCCTGGTGGTGGGATTGCCCGGTACTGGCGAGAAGAACAACGCCTTCACCGAGCAGACTTTCCGCACCATGCTCAACAACTTTGGCATCAAGGTGCCGGATAACATCAAGCCCAAGATCAAGGATGTGGCGCCGGTGGCGATACATGCCGACCTGCCCCCCTTCTCCAAGCCGGGCCAGACCATCGATGTGACGGTCTCTGCCATTGGCGAGGCCAAGAGCCTGCGGGGCGGCACTCTGCTGCAGAGCTTTCTGAAAGGACTCGATGGCCGGGTTTATGCGGTCGCGCAGGGCAGTCTGGTGGTCGGTGGTCTGGGGGCCGAGGGGGCTGATGGTTCCAAGGTAGTGATCAATACCCCGACCGTCGGGCGGATTGCCAACGGTGCGACCGTGGAGCGGGAGGTGCCCAACTCTTTCAGTCAGGGGGACACCATCACCTTCAACCTTAACCGACCCGACTTTACTACGGCGCGCCGTCTGGCCGATGTGGTCAACGATCTGGTGGGGCCCAATACCGCTCAGGCGCTCGATGCCACCTCGGTCAAGGTCTATGCCCCGCGGGATCCGGGTCAGCGGGTCTCATATCTCGCGACCATCGAGAATCTGGAGGTGGATCCGGCCAACGAGGCGGCCAAGATCATCGTCAACTCCCGCACCGGCACCATAGTGATCGGCAGTCAAGTCAAGCTCAAACCGGCGGCCATCAGCCATGGCGGGTTGACGGTGACCATCGCCGAAAACCAGCAGGTCTCCCAGCCCAACCCGTTGGCGGGAGGAGAGACGACGGTGACCAACAACTCGACCATCAATGTCCAGCAAGAGCCGGGGCGGATGTTCAAGTTTGATACCGGTGCGACCCTGGACGATTTGGTCCGGGCGGTCAATCAGGTTGGAGTCGCCCCCGGTGATTTGATGGCCATCCTTGAGGCGCTGCAACAGGCAGGCGCCATCGAGGGGCAACTGGTCATATTGTAACAAGCGGCAAGTGGTTGCCACGGGTGGCAATGAGGTAAGCAAAATGGCGGAGTTTGACAGCAACAGCGGCATGAATCTCGGGATGGTACAGGACATCAAGAACCTGGACCGCCTGCGCCAGATGAGCCAAAGCAAAGAGGGGCAGGCCGAAGCGCTCAAGAGTGCGTCACGCCAGTTCGAGTCAATCTTTACCCAGATGCTGTTTCAGAGCATGCGTCAGGCCAACGGGGTGTTGACTCAGGACAACCCGATGAACAGCAGCTATACCCAGTTCTATGAAGGGATGCTGGATGAACAGCGGGTTGCCGACATGTCCAACAAGGGGGGACTGGGATTGGCTGACATGGTGGCCAAGCAGCTCTCTCCCGAGACATTTACCCATCAGGATGGACGGGTGCTCAAGATGCCGCAGCGTACCGAACGGACCTACAAACCCTATCAGCCACCCACGGCCGCAGCAGATGATTTGATCTCGGCATCAAAAGTTGGCAAAGATTTTGCTGAAAGAGAGATGACCGAGGGGGTCAAGGAGAGCCACGCACTCACTATGCCCCGTCGACCGCACCGCAGCATTCCGCCCATGGGGCGCATGGCCAGCGAAGAGAGCAGTGCCACCGGTAGTGGGAGCAAGGAGTTCGATACGCCGGAAGAGTTCGTCAATCGCCTGATGCCGCTGGCCAAGAAAGCTGCCGACAAGTTGGGGTTAAGCCCGGCGGTACTGGTCGCTCAGGCGGCACTGGAGAGCGGTTGGGGCAAGCGGGTGATCAAGGATGGCGAGGGGCAGGTGACCCATAACCTGTTTGGCATCAAGGCCGATCCGCGCTGGGAAGGGCCAAAGGCGGTGGTCAGCACGCTCGAGTATGAGCAAGGCGTCGCCTCCCGCCAGAAAGCGGCATTTCGCTCCTATGAGTCGTTTGAAGAGAGCTTCAACGACTATGTGGACTTCCTCACTTCCGGCTCTCGCTACAAGGGAGCCCTGGCGAAGGTGGATAGTCCTGATCGCTACTTTGAGGCGCTGCAACAGGCGGGTTATGCCACCGACCCGCACTACGCCAGAAAATTGAAACAGGTATTGCGCAGTGACGCCATTGCCCAATACAACGAGATGGAGCTGTAACGTATGGCAAGCGACCTGCTTGGGATTGGTTCATCGGGCGTGCTGGCACAGCAACGCCTGCTGCAGACCACCAGTAACAACATAGTGAACGTCAATAGCCAGGGCTATGTGCGTGAGCGTACGCTGGTGTATACCAATACCATCGGTCTGGGGACCGGTGACATCAAGACCCAGCGGGTAATCAACGACTATATGCAGGGGGAGGTGCGCCGTGATACCTCTGCCTATCATGCCTCCCTGACCCATTATGAACAGCTGGCTGGCGTTGACAGCTTGCTTGGGGATACCAGCAACAGCGTGGGGGCGGCCATCACCTCCTACTTCAAGTCATTTCACTCTGCCAATGAATCGCCTGCCGAGATCGGTGGGCGCAAGGTGGTGATGACGGAGTTGAGTGGCATGGTCAACCGTTTTCATACCCTCTCGGCGCAGCTCGACAAGCAGAGCGATACCCTCAACACCCGTATCGAAGATGAAACCAAGCAGGTCAACAGCCTGCTCACCAGTATCAATGATCTTAATCAGGCCATCATCCGCACCCAGGGGTCACCCGAAGAGAACCTGATGCTGTTTGATCAGCGGGATGAGGCGATCCGCCAGCTGTCGGAGAAGATGGATATTCGCACCGTAGCCCAACCCAACGGCAGCATGCTGGTCAATATGAGCACTGGTCATTCGTTGATCCTCGATGGGGGCGTCGCCCAGTTCAAGGTGATTGCAGGAGATCCTGACTCCCGGGATCAGGAGCTGCAGCTGACCCTGGGGGCGAACAAGGCAACCATCGATCACGATACGTTTGGTGGTGCCATGGGGGGGCTGTTCAAGGCGCGTACCGACCTTGAGCCGACCAAGCGCGAACTGGGGCAGCTGGCCGTGGCGATGGCGGATGCGATGAACCAGCAGAACCGCCTCGGGATGGATCTGGATAACGAGATTGGCGGCGATATTTTCACCCTGCCTGCCAGCAAGGGCTTACCCTACGGCAATAACACCGGGACGGTCGGGGCGAATGTCAGCTTCGTGCCGGGCAAGGGGACATCAGTGACCCCGTTTGATTACGAAGTGCAATTTAGCAGTGCCACTGGTTATGAGGTGTTTTCGCTGGACAAGTCTGGCAATCGTACCTTGATCACTGCGGGGGCTACCCCACCAACAACCTTTGAGCTGACCGGGCACGGGATCTCGATCGATCTCACCGGCACGCCAGCTGCGGGTGACAGACTGTTGCTGCAACCGACCAAAAGTGCGGCCGCCGGTCTGGGTCAGTTGATCACCCGACCGGAAGATTTGGCCCTGGCCTCTCCGCTTAAAGCGGAAAAGACCACCAATAATGGCGGCGGGGCAGATATCAAACTGGGTGGCGTATTCAATACAGGTGCGGGGTCAGGTTTTGGTACCAATAGTCTGAGCCCGACAGCGCCTCAGGTGGTCAAAATTGATGCTAGTGGTAACTATCAGGTGTTTCAAGCCGATGGTACTACTCTGATAGGTACGGCCCCTGCGAGCAGCAAGGGGCAGAATTTGATGGCTGCTTTGCAACTGCCACCCCCCACTGGTGGACCAGCTTATCCAAACCCGAAACAGGCGCCCGGCTACGAGTTCAGCATCACCGGCAGGGTGGATGCCGGTGACAGCTTCAAGCTCAGTTACAACAGCAATGGCTTTGCCGATAACAGCAATGGCCTGGTTCTGGCCGAGCTGCAAAACAAGGATCTGGTGCGCAAGAGCACCAATGGCGGGACGACCAACGACAAGATGACCTTCAATCAGGCCTATTCCGGGTTGGTGATGGAAGTGGGTAACAATACCAGTCAGGCAAAAACGCTGCTCAAGGCCAATGAGTCCAAGCTTATCCAGAGCACCGGCATCTTTGAAAGCGTGTCAGGGGTCAATCTGGAGGAGGAGGCGGCCAATCTGATCCGCTTCCAGCAATCCTATGCGGCATCGGCGCAAATCGTCAGCACGGCCAAAACCATTTTCGATACACTGCTCTCTTCCGTGAGGTAACGTCATGCGCATCACCACCAACATGATCTACGACCGGAATTTATATTCCCTCAACAGTGCCAACGAGCGGTTGAATACTGCCTATCAACAACTGCAAACCGGCAATAAATTTCAGACAGCTGGAGAAGATCCCGCAGGGATGAGTCAGAAGATGGCACTGACCAAGGAGATTGACCTGTTCAAGCAGTACAGTGTCAATGGCAGCTTGCTGGAAAACAGCCTGGGGCATGAAGAGACAGTATTGGATTCTCTTAATACGGCAATGCTCAGTGCCCAGACCCTGATCCAGAAGTCAAATAACGGCTCTATCAGTGACGATGATCGCAAGGCCATCGCCAGCGAGCTTGAAGGGTTACAGCAGCAGATGTTCGACCTGATGAATAGCAAAAACTCATCGGGTGAATTTATATTTGGTGGCAATCAGAGCAAGACCCAGCCATATATAAAAGACGTCAACGGAAAATATATTTATCAGGGTGATCCAGGTCAGCGAAATATTCAGGTCTCACCCACAGTACAAATCGCTGCCAATGATTCCGGGCAGGATCTGTTTGAAATAGTGGCGACCAGAAGAACCGCCAGTGCAACCACCGCAAATATCAAGGTCGGGGTCGGCGATCAGGGTAACTTTGATACTTTCTACAAGTCCAATTATAACTCGGCACTGCCTAGCAACACCTATACCGTATCAACCACCATAGGCCCACCTGATACCTATGATATCAAGGATGCCGGTGGTACTACCCTGCAAACCGGTAACTATACTGCTGGCACCAAGATCCCCTTTAATGGTCTGGAGTTGACCCTTGATTTGCCTGCAGGTGGTGCGGCTCAGCAGTTTGATCTTAATCCACCGAAGAATGACAACATATTGAATGGTATGTCGGACTTTATTACGGCTCTGCGAGATCCGGCTATTTCTGCCGAGACCTTCGAGCAGAAAATAGCCGATGCCACCGTTCATATGAAAAATGCCCGCCTGAATATCGATCATGGGTTGGGTGAGTTGGGCGGCCGGATGAACAGTCTGGAACAGGCTATGGGCTCCAATGAGGGATTGAGTACCCTCAACGCCGAGGCGAGAGCCAAGGTGTCGGAAGCGGATCTCTATGAAGTGATTTCCGCGCTGTCAAAAGAGGATGCGGCATTGAGTGCCTCGCAACTCTCTTTCAGCAAAATAAGCCGTCTGACGCTATTTGACTATATTCGTTAATTAAAGAAGGGCCCCTTTGGGGCCTTTTCTTTTATCCAGGTTTTGTAAATTGGTTCCGTGTCATCTCCTGCCAATTGTAACAAGCTGTTGCCGTTGCCAATTTAATGGTGGTTGCGGGGTTGACCTCCCAGCGGGATTGGATAATCATGCCGCCCGCACAACAGAGGGTTGTGCGAATTATTTGCAGCATCTCGTTAGGCGAGGCTCCTGTATAAACACAGGCCACTGATCTCACGACGTCCAGAGACGCCCAAGATCAGGACAGTTTTCATCGGATTAAGGTGTAAACCCAAGTGGCTTCCGGCATGCCGGATACGTTATACAGTGCTAAAGCTGGTACGTGGGGATGATGACACGCCGAACGGCGTCATTTCCTGCCTATTACTCGTCAATCAAATTGCTGTTTTCTTGTCGTTGCCTCCGGCTATTTCCGGAGGCATTCAGGCTCGCCTGAAATCACATGAGGATATCTGTGATGAAGAAAACACATACCATTCTTAACCGTCACCAACTGCTCGATCTGGCCTCCCTGCAGGGTTGGCTGGAACATAATCTGGATCCGGTTCAGCGCGCCGATCAACTGTTGACCCTGCGTCCGGAAGAGCTCAACTGCATCTTTGATACCCTGCCAATCCCACAAGGGGCCGAACTGCTTGGTTCACTCTCGGCCGAGAGTGCCGGGCGCCTGTTGCAGCGGCTCCATGGCAGCATCGTCAGCGTGTTGCAGGAGGCTATTCCCCGCCGTGAGATGGTCGCCATCCTGCGCAAACTGGGTCGTCAGGATCGCACCATGTTGCTGGCTCGCTTCCCGACCCAGGCGCAGGCCATGTATTACTCCCTACTGGATTGGCCCACCGAGTCGGTGGGTGCCAACATGCGCCACGAATATCTGGCGGTGCGGGAGGAGGACACGGTCGGTCACGCCAAACAGCTGATCCACGATGCCTGGGACAATGCCCAGCTGTTTCGCCATATCTATGTGGTCAACGGGGATGGTCGTCTGCAAGGGAGCCTCTCCCTCAAGACCTTGCTGATCGCCGACCCGCTGGCCAACGTCGCGACACTGATGGATCGGGAGACGGTGCGGATCAACGCCCGTGCGGATCAGGAGTTGGCAGCGCGCCTGCTGATCGACCGCGACCTGTCGGTATTGCCGGTCGAGGATCAGGGGCGACTGGTCGGTATTTTCCACGTCGATGATGCTGCGGATATTCTGGAGCTCGAATCCACCGAGGATGCCGAGATGCAGGGTGGCTCCTCGCCACTCGATACTCCCTATCTGCAGGCGACTCCCTGGCAGCTGTGGCGCAAACGGGTGGGCTGGCTGCTTATCCTGTTTGTGGCGGAAGCTTACACCGGCACTGTTCTGCGGGCATTCGAGGAGCAGTTGGAAGCGGCCATTGCGCTGGCCTTCTTCATTCCGCTCCTGATCGGTACTGGTGGTAACAGCGGCACCCAGATCACCACCACCATAGTACGAGCCATGGCGGTCGGGGAGGTGAGTTTGCGCAATCTCGGCACAGTGCTGAAAAAGGAGCTCTCCACCGGTCTGCTCATTTCGGGTGCCATTGCCATGGCGGCCTGGGTACGGGCATGGAGTCTTGGCGTCGGTCCCCAGATTGGCATGGTGGTGACCTTTACCATCATCGCTATCGTGCTCTGGAGTGCCACGGTCGCGTCCATTATTCCCATGGTGCTGCGCCGTTTCCGCATCGATCCGGCGGTGGTCTCTGCGCCATTCATCGCGACGCTGGTGGATGGTACCGGCCTTATCATCTACTTCGAGATGGCCAAGTGGTTGTTGCCCGAGTTGCAGTAATCGGGAGATTGATATGAAAAAGGCAGCCATTGGGCTGCCTTTTGTATTTATCTTTCCGGTTTAGCCGAGCTGGAACAACAGTGGCCAGCCCTGCTCCTGACAGTAGCGGTGCTCCTTCTCCAGATTCTGCATCAGGAGACGGTTCTCTTCGCACCAGTCGATCGGCAGGGTCACGACCAGCTGATCCCCTTGTACCGCGACTTTCCACTCAGGCAGCAGGTCGTCCTGGCGCTTGTGATGAGCGGCGACCGCGAGGCGCAGGATGCGGATGCAGCGCAGCACCGTCTGCATGTCGTGGTTGGGCAGGGGCGGCAGCTCGGAGAGCTTGAGCCCCTTGCGCTGAAAGCGTACCAGCGCCGCCAGCAGGGCCTGATCGTCCTGGTTGAAGCCGGGCAGGTCGGTGTGTTGCAGGATATAGGCGGAGTGACGGTGAATGCCGCTGTAGTTGATGGCAAGGCCAATTTCGTGCAGCCGCGCCGCCCAGCCTAGGATGGCGCGATAGGGCTCTATCTCCATCTGCCAGGGCTCTTGCAAGGCATCGAACAGCGTCAGCACGCTCTGCTCCACCCGGGCGGCTTGTTTGCGGTCCATCCGGTAGTGGGTGCCGAGCGCCTGTGCGGTACGCTCGCGAATATCGTGGTGCTGCAAGCGCTCCTCGAATTCATAAAGCAACCCTTCGCGCAGGGCACCGTCGGAGTAGTCGAGCCGCTCGATGGGCAGCGAGGTAAACAGCCCGAGCAGGATGGCGACCGCAGCGGCAAACACCTCCTGGCGCTCCTCGGTCAGCCCTGTCAGCTTGAGGTTATCGACTCGCTTGCGCTCAATCATCAGCGCCTTGAGCCGCTCCAGCGCCTCCAGCGTAATGCTGCCGTCAGTCAGCCCTTCACCCTGCAGTATATCCCGTACCGTACGAATGGAACCTGAGCTGCCAAGGCAGCTCTGCCAGCCCAGCTTGCGGTACTGGTTGACGATGGGGGCGAGCTGGTGCTGCGCCTCCAGCACGGCATTGGTGAAGTTTTTCTCGCTCAGCTTGCCGCTGGCGAAGAAGCTTTGGGTAAAGCTGACGCAGCCCATCTTGCGACTGGTGAGGGCCTTGTGTTCAAACCCTTCACCGATGATGAGTTCGGTGCTGCCGCCGCCGATATCGATCACCAGTACCTGGCCCTCGATATGCTGGGTATGGGCAACCCCCTGATAGATGAGGCGTGCTTCTTCCTGCCCGCTGATGATCTCGATGGGGTGGTTGAGCACCTTGGCTGCTTCACTCACAAATTCGCGCGCGTTGCTGGCACGGCGCAGGGTATAGGTACCTGCGATGCGGATCTGGTCCGGTTTAATATTGGTGAGGCGCTCGGCAAAGAGTGACAGGCAGGCGAGGCCGCGTTCCATCGCCTCCGGGCTCATCCGCTTCTGCTCATCCATCCCTTCCGCCAGCCGTACTCGCTCCTTGATGCGATCGACGATGCGAAAACGCCCTTCGCTCAGATGGGCGATCACCATATGAAAACTGTTGGAGCCGAGATCCACGGCGGCATAGAGACTATTGTCCATTGTTTGACTCGATACGTTTGAGATAGTCGTAAATCGCCACCTGAGAGCGGATCTTGCGGCGGTTGCCCCGCTTCACATATTCGTTCTGCTGGTCGGCATCAATGACCCGCGCCTTGCATGTATCACTCAGTTGTAGTTCGAGAATGTCCATGATGCGCTGCTTGAGGCGCTCATCATAAATGGGGGTGCCCACCTCAATACGGCCGTCGATATTGCGGCTCATCCAGTCGGCGCTGGAGATATAGAGCTGGGGGTTGCCCTTGTTGTGGAACACCATCACCCGCGGGTGCTCGAGGAAGCGGTCGATGATGCTGATCACCTTGATGTTGTCACTGAGGCCCGGTACGCCCGGACGCAGGGCACACATGCCACGGATGATCATCTGGATCGATACTCCCGCCTGCCCGGCGGCATAGATGCGGTTGATGAGATCCTTGTCCACCAGATTGTTGATCTTGAGGATGATACCGCTCGGCTGACCCGCCTTGGCGTTGGATAGCTCGTTGTCGATGAGACGATAGAGCTGACGGCGGCTGTTGATGGGGGAGACCAGCAGGTGGTTGAATTTGTATCGCTTATAGGGGTACTCGATGTATTCAAACACCCCTTCCACTTCGGCGGTGATATCCGGATTGCGGGTCAGCAGCGAGAAGTCGGTGTAGATCTTGGCGGTCTTCTCGTTGAAGTTGCCGGTGCCGATATGGGCATAGCGCACCGCCTCGCCATTTTCGTGGCGGGTGATGAGGCAGAGCTTGGAGTGGATCTTGAGGCTCGGCACCCCGAACACCACCTTGACCCCGGCATCGGTGAGAATATTGGCCCAGTCGATGTTGGCCGCCTCGTCGAAACGGGCGCGCAGCTCGACCACCACGGTCACCTTCTTGCCGTTGTTGGCGGCATCGATGAGGGAGTGGATGATCCGCGACTTCTTGGCGACCCGGTAGATATTGATGCGAATGGCGCTCACCGCCGGATCGAACGCCGCCTGGCGCACCAGCTCGGTGAAGTGGTGGAACTTGTGGTACGGGTAGTAGAGCAGGATATCCTGCTTGGTAATCGCATCGAAGGCGTTGACGAAACCGTCAAAATCGCGGCAATCGAGGGCCGGCAGCTTGGGGTTTTCCAGATAGTCACGACCCACGTTGGGGAAGCCGATGAAATCCTTGAAGTTGTGGTAACGCCCGCCCGGCATGATGGCATCGTAGGAGCTGATCTGCAGCTTGAGCTTGAGGAAGCTTATCATGGCAGCGGGCATCTCCCGCTCATAGACGAAGCGCACCGGCATTGCGGTGAGGCGCTGCTTCAAGCCGTCACTCATCTTGTCCACCAGGCTCAAGTCCAGCTGGTCGGAGAGATCATATTCGGCATCCCGGGTCAGCTTCACCGCATAGGCGGCAATCTCGTCGTAGTCGAAGAAGCCCTTGAAGATCTCGTCGAGGCAGAAGCGGATGACGTTATCCAGAATGATGATCTGCTTCTTGCGGCGGGTCCCTTCCGGCGGCAGCTGGAAGAAGCGGGGCAGGTCGTCGGTCGGCACTTCCACCAGGGCGTACTGGATCACCTGACCGTTCTTCTTCATCTCGATGGCCAGATAGGTATACTCATCCTTGAGGAATTTGACCGGATTGACCTCCTTGTTGAGCAGGATCGGGATGATGTGACGCAGCACCTTCTCCTTGAAGAAGACCCGCAGCCACTTCTGAATGGCATCGGAGAGCTGGTTCTCGTTGACCAGAAAGATGTTGTGGCGGGCCAGCGCAATCAACAGCTCTTTATAGGTGTTGTCGAACGCTTCACCGAGCGCCATCACTTTTTGCTGGATGGCGCGCAGCAGCACTTTCGCTTCATCGTCGCCACCATGTACTTCATTGATGAGGATGCGACGCTTGACGTCCGATACCCGTACCTTGAAGAATTCATCCTGGTTGGAGGAGAAGATCCCCAGAAAACGAACCCGCTCGATGAGGGGCACCGTCTTGTCCATTGCCTCTTGCAACACCCGTTCATTGAATGAGAGCCAGCTCAGCTCTTTCTCTTCATACTGCTTGTCGGTGCTCATCTTGTGCCTCTGTTTCAGGTCGCGTCTGCGCGGCAGTTATGGCGTTAATATATGACAAATAAATGACAGTCTTGTTACTGCTCGCTGAACGCTTCGTCGATGTCGACCACCAGATCGTCGGAGAGGGATTCCAGCGCGGTGATGAGGGTATCCATCGCGAGCCCGTCGGGCAGGGCAACCAGCGCATGGGCATAGAAGAGCGGGGCGCTGGAGTGGGGAGCCGGTTCACAGCCGGTGGTGAGATCGGCCACGTTGATCTCGAGCTGGCGCAGGATGCTGGCTACTTCATGGACGATGCCGGGGCGGTCGTTGCCGGTCACTGTCATCATGACTTGATGGGCTGGCTCGGCGGTAGGTGTCCCTTCGGCAAAGCTGATGGTCAGACCCGGTAGCAGGGCCAGTGCTTCGCACAGGCTGCGATAGTGCTCATCGGGGACAGAGACATGAAGGATACCGGCAAACTGGCCCGCCAGTTCGCTCATGGCGCTGCCCAGCCAGTTGCCCTGCTCGCGGCTGATGACTGCAGCCAGACTCTCGACGATACCGGGTTTGTCTGCACCGATCACGGTGACCACCAATTGCTTTTGCATCCTGCTCTCCTTGAAATGGGATTTCTTGCTCTATCCCTATTGTGCCTGCTGGGACTGGTCATATGAACCCCCGCCTGCTGACAAATAGATAAAAAGACGGGACTTTTCACTTTCTATACACGGGTCTGCTGCCTTGCTCCGTGGCGGCTGTGGTAAAGTATTTCCCCTTTCGTGTCGTGAACTGGATCGTGCTCTCATGAATACCCTTGTCCTATCGGGATTGTTGTTGCTGGCGCTGCTTGTGCTGGCGATCTTCTGGAGCAGAGGCAGACAGCAAAAGCGCCTGCCCTATGATATGCAGGAGACCCTGTTCAGTCCCGCCGAACGATCGTTCCTTGGGGTGCTGGATCTGGCGGTGGGTGACAAGGCCCGGGTCTTTGCCAAGGTGCGGGTGGCCGATGTGCTGACGCCGCAGGCCGGGATCGGCAAAAGCAAATGGCAGCAGTACTTCAACAAGATCAGCGCCAAGCATTTCGACTATCTGCTTTGCCACCCCGCGGATCTCTCCTTTATCTGCGCCATCGAACTCGATGACAGCTCCCACCGCCATCAGAAGCGCAAGGCGCGGGATCTCTTTCTGAAAACCGCCTGCGACAGCGCCGGTCTGCCGTTGCTGCAGATCCCGGCAAGTGCCAGCTATCTGGTGGAAGAGCTGCGCGAACAGATCCTGCCGCTGCTGGTCAAAACCAGCGAACCGGTGATCGACGATTTGCCGCACGGGGCGCGCCGCGAGCCGACGTTCAATCCTCTGCTGCTGGACGGCGTGGATGTCGGTGCCGGGATGCGTGGCCGCAATGCCCATGCCGAGGCGATCTCGCCTGCGTCGCTCCACGAGCCCGCCATCCAGGCCAAGGGGATGGTGGAGGCGCCACAGAGTGAGGGTGAGCTGGTCGATAGCCTGTTCGCCGATGTAGAGGATGACGAGGAGCATGAAGTACACCACTGCCCCCGCTGTGATGCGCCGCTGGTGGAGCGGGAGGCGAAAAAAGGCCCCCACGCCGGTCGACTCTTTCTGGCTTGCAGCCGTTTTCCCGAGTGTCGTTACGCGGCGCCGCACCACCATAATCGCCACTGAATGCGCTTCACCGTGTCCCATGCTGCCCTCTGACGAGGGCAGTTTTCTTTCCGCTATTGGCGGCGTTTGTTAACGGCGCCAATGCAGAAAATTCCTCGGCAAAATTTATCTAATCTCCCGTTTCTGTCGATACACTTAGCCTGAATACGACAATTTTTGACAATGTGTCGGAATTTTGGCACTTTGTGTGCCAGCAAAAAGACAGTCGGTAGCTGTTTTATCATCAAATAAAACAATAAGTTAGTTCAGGACATCGCGAGGAATGGATATGGTGGAGATGGGCGTGTTGATTGTTGATGCCGATGCGCAGCGGCGCCAACAGTTGGGAACCGTGCTCTCGTTTATGGGGATCCCGTGGCAGGAGGTGGCACAAAGCGATCTGGATGTGGCCATCGAATCCTCCGGTCCGCTGCAAGGGGTACTGGTAGGTGAGCTGACCGACCGTCCCTTGTCAGAGCTGCTGGCTGCCTTCCCCCGTACCCCCTTCCTCTCGCTGGTTGAGGCCGATCTGCCCAACAGCAACTTTATCGGGGTCGCGCTCTCGCCCTTTACCTATGAATCCCTTACCCGTCATCTGCACTTCTGTCAGGCGTTCGTCTCCTTGCATCCTCGTCAGCAGACCCATGACAAGGGTCAGGCCCTGCTGCGCTTGCTGGTGGGCAAAGGGAAGGGGATCCAGGAGGTACGCCGGCTCATCAGCCAGGTGGCCGAGACCGATGCCAACGTGCTGATCCTCGGGGAGTCTGGCACTGGTAAAGAGGTGGTGGCGCGCGCCATCCACGAACTCTCTTCCCGAAGCCAAGGCCCCTTCGTGCCCATCAACTGCGGAGCCATTCCCGCCGAGCTGCTGGAGAGCGAACTGTTCGGCCACGAGAAGGGAGCCTTTACCGGCGCCATCGCGGCCCGTCGTGGTCGCTTCGAGCTGGCGCAGGGGGGCACCCTGTTTCTCGACGAGATCGGCGACATGCCGATGCCGATGCAGGTCAAACTGCTGCGGGTGTTGCAGGAGCGGTTGTTCGACAGGGTTGGTGGCGGCAAGCCCATTCAGGCCGATGTGCGCATCATCGCGGCGACCCACCGGGATCTGGAGGCGATGATCCGCACTCAGGGTTTCCGCGAAGATCTCTACTACCGCCTCAACGTTTTCCCCATAGAGACGCCGCCGCTGCGGGATCGTATCGACGACATTCCGCTGCTGCTGCAGGAGCTGCTCAATCGCCATGCCGAGCAGCACCATGGCTTTATCCGGTTGACCCAGCGTGCGCTGGAGTCGCTGATGCAGTACCCCTGGCCCGGTAACGTGCGCGAGCTATCCAACCTGCTGGAGCGGCTGCTGATCCTCTACCCGCACCAGATCGTCGATGTGGCCGATCTGCCGAGCCGTTATCGCCTGCTGCCGAGCGAGCCGCGGGATGAGCGGCTGACCGAGATGGATGAACGGGATGCGCTGGCGGCGGTGTTCCAGGAGCCGCCCGAGCTGGATCACTCCCTCGCCTCGGCCCGCACCATGCAGCTGCCGGAGGAGGGGGTCAACCTCAAAGAGATGCTGGCCGACCTTGAAGTGGAGCTGATCCGTCAGGCGCTGGAGTCTCAGGACGGGGTCGTGGCCCGCGCCGCCGATCTGCTTGGCATGCGGCGTACTACCCTAGTGGAGAAGATGAAAAAGTACGGGATGAGCAAGGACGTCTAAGGGTCAAAGCCTTGACGCCAATACGCAATCCATTGTTTTAGTTAATATAATTTAGTGGCATGGAAATTGAATAACCTGACCCAATAGCCAGTTTGAGGTCAGGTTTATGACAATCCAGCAGCAGGACATGCCACTCCAGTCCCACGAAGTGAGCCAGCTCTATGCCATCTTCAAGGCGCTCCCCACCGGGGTGTTGCTGCTTGACGGGGCAGGGGTGGTCACCCGCGCGAACCCGGCGGCCATCTCCCTGCTGGGGGAGCCGCTGGAAGGGGAGCTCTGGCGTCACATCATTGCCCGCTGCTTCGAGCCGCGGGAGGATGATGGTCACGAGATCTCCCTGCGCGACGGGCGCCGGGTCCAGCTCTCGACCCAACCGCTGCCGGATCAGCCCGGCCAGCTGGTCTTTATCAACGACCTGACCGAAACCCGCAAACTGCAAGACCGCATCAACCACATGAAGCGGCTGTCGGCGCTGGGCAATATGGCGGCCTCGCTCGCCCACCAGATTCGCACGCCGCTCTCCGCGGCCATGCTTTATGCCGCCAATCTGGCCAACCGCACCCTCAAGCCGGAATCTCGCACTCAGTTTCAGCAAAAGCTGATGGCCCGTTTGCAGGATCTGGAGAAGCAGATCAACGACATCCTGCTGTTCGCCCGCAATGGCGACAATCAGGTGGTCACCCCCATCTCGGTACAAGGGCTGCTGGCCGAAGTGCAGGCCGGTGCCGAGGCCTTCTGTCAGCAACAGGGCTGCGAGCTGCACATGGAGGCGCCAGAGCCCGATCTCTGTCTGCTGGCCAACAGCAGCGCGTTGGCGGGAGCCATCAACAATCTGATTGCCAATGCCCAGCAGGCGGGGGCCACGTCACTCTTGGTCAGCGCGGTGCGCAGCGGTGCCCGGGTGGAGATGCGGGTCATCGATAATGGCAAGGGGATCCCTTCCCATCAGCTCGGTCAGGTATTCGAACCCTTCTTTACCACTCGCTCCCAAGGCACTGGTCTCGGACTGGCGGTGGTGCAATCTGTAGTGCGTGCCCATCAGGGGGAGGTCGGTGTGGCCTCGGTTCCCGGTGAAGGCACCTGCTTTACTCTGTCGTTCCCCCTGCATCAGCAACCGGTGCAGCTTGGAGGTGTAGCATGACACAGGCCAGGATCCTGGTAGTTGAAGATGACAATGGCCTGCGCGAAGCGCTGGTGGACACCCTGTTACTGGGGGGTTATGAGTGCCGTGAAGCGGACAGCGGCGAGCGGGCTCTGCTGGCCCTCTCCCGTCAGCCGTTTGACATGGTGATCTCCGATATCCAGATGGGGGGGATGGACGGTCTCACCTTGCTGGCCACCATCCGCCAGCAATATCCGCAGATCCCTGTGCTGCTGATGACCGCCTACGCCAACATCGATGGCGCGGTGCGCGCCATGCGCGAAGGGGCCATCGACTATCTGGCCAAGCCATTTTCGCCGGAGGTGCTGCTTAATCAGGTTAGCCGCTATGTGCCCGCCCAGAAGGTGGAGAAGCGCGCCGTGGTCTATGGGGATCCCAAAACTGCCGAGCTGTTCCAGCTGGCGACCCGGGTGGCCAGAAGTGAAGCGACCGTGATGGTGACCGGCCCGAGCGGAACGGGTAAAGAGGTGCTGGCCCGTTACATTCACGATAACTCCAGCCGCGCCGAGCAGCCTTTCGTCGCCATCAACTGCGCCGCCATTCCGGAAAACATGCTGGAGGCGACCCTGTTTGGCTACGAGAAGGGGGCCTTCACCGGTGCGGTGCAGGGGTGCCCCGGCAAGTTCGAGCAGGCGCAGGGGGGTACCCTGCTGCTCGACGAGATCACCGAGATGGATCAGGGGCTGCAAGCCAAATTGCTGCGGGTACTGCAGGAGAAAGAGGTGGAGCGGCTCGGCAGTCGCAAGATGATCCCGCTGGATGTGCGGGTCATCGCCACCAGCAACCGGGATTTGAAAAAAGCGGTGCAGGATGGCCTGTTTCGCGAAGATCTCTACTATCGCCTCAACGTCTTCCCGCTGCGCTGGTCTGCCCTGAGTGAGCGGCCCGGGGATATTCTGCCGCTGGCGGAGCACCTGCTGGCACTTCATGCCAGTCAGCAGGGGCTGCCGACACCACAGTTGACGGATGCCTCGCGGGAACGGCTGCTGGCTCACCCCTGGCCCGGCAACGTGCGGGAGCTGGATAACGTGGTTCAGCGCGCCTTGATCCTCAGCCCCGACGGGGTCATTGATTGTGACCACCTCATTCTGGAAGAGCTGGACGAGCAGGAGATGGAGTTTGTCAGCGTGGAGCGCAGCTATGGCGGCGATCGCCTCGGCAGCGAGCTCAAGCAGCAGGAGCACCAGATCATCCTCGACACCCTGCAAGATTGTAACGGCAGCCGCAAGGCGGTGGCCGATCGGCTCGGCATCAGCCCGCGCACCCTGCGCTACAAGCTGGCCCAGATGCGGGAGGCGGGGATCGACCTGCCAGCCTGAGGCCGGGAGGGAAACCGCACTGTGTGGGGGCTGTCATGGTCTTGACGGCCCGGCTCGATTATCATGGGGCCCTTGGCGCTTTGAGCCTGGGCCCTGTTTTTATTGGTAAAGCAGGGGACCGAGCCTTAATAAGGGACCCCTATGATCTCTCATCGAAAACTCGAAACCGTACTGAACCATCTGCTCGAACCGCACGCCATCAAGGATTACTGCCCCAACGGCTTGCAAGTGGAGGGGCGCGAGCGCATTCGCAAGGTGGTGACCGGTGTCACCGCCAGTCAGGCGCTTATCGACGCGGCGGTGGCTGCCGAAGCCGATGCCATTCTGGTCCATCACGGCTACTTCTGGAGCGGTGAACCGGCCCAGATCACCGGCATGAAGCAGCGTCGGCTCAAGACCCTGCTGACCCACGATATCAACCTGTTTGCCTACCATTTGCCGCTGGATGTCCATCCCGAGGTGGGTAACAACGCCCAGCTAGCCAAGCTGCTCGACATCAAGGTACGCCGCGGTCTGGAGCCGTGGAACAGCAAGAGCGTCGCCATGGTGGGCAAGCTGGAAGAGCCGATGAGCGGCGCCGACTTTGCCAAATTGATTGCCGAGCGCCTTGGCCGCGAACCCCTCTATTGTGGCGATACAGGCCCCGAGCTTATCCGTTCCGTGGCCTGGTGCACCGGTGGCGGTCAGAGCTACATCAATCTGGCGGCGGAGCAGGGCATCGATGCCTTTATCTCCGGTGAAGCCTCAGAGCAGACCATTCACACCGCCCGCGAGATGGGGATGCACTTCTACGCCGCTGGCCATCACGCCACCGAGCGTTACGGCGTCAAGGCGCTGGGGGAGTGGCTGGCGACTGTGCATGGGCTGGATGTGACCTTTATCGATATCGACAATCCGGTCTAAACCTGTCCACGATCTGGCTACGAAACCGTGATCAAGGCTCATGTGCTGCTCGCTTATGTATACAGCAAAGAGTGCTCACGTATGTCCATACGCTCCGGTTCCTGGGCAGCTTGTAACCTTGTTGACGGTTTCTCGCTGCAGGTCGTGAACAGGTTTAAGCCTGTGCCTGTGGTGGGAAAATTCAGGAAATAAAAAGGAGGCCATCAGCCTCCTTTTTCACATTTCGACAAGACGTCTGCTTACTCGCAGGCGTAACCCGCGGGGCCCAGCAGGGCGCCATCCAGTTGCACGGCGCCATCTATCATCTGCAGCCTGCCTTCGCAGAACCAGCGCACCACCAGCGGGTAGATGCTGTGCTCCTGCGCCTGCACCCGTGCTGCTACCTCGTCCGCAGTGTCCCCTTCAAAGATGGGCACGCGGGCCTGCAGGATAACCGGGCCACCATCCAGCTCTTCGGTGACGAAGTGGACGCTGGCGCCATGCTCACTATCACCGGCATCGATAGCGCGCTGGTGGGTGTGCAGGCCCTGATACTTGGGCAGCAGGGAGGGGTGGATATTGATCATTCTGCCGGCGAAATGGCGCACCAGATCGCCGCTCAATATCCGCATAAACCCGGCCAGCACCACCAGATCCGGCTGATAGTCTGCCATCAGCGCCAGCAGGGCGGCGTCATACTCCTCCCGGCTGGCAAACTGCTGCTGGGCCAGAATGGAGGTCGCCACCCCCGCTTCTTTGGCGCGAACCAGACCATAGGCATCGGCCTTGTTGCTGATAACGCCGACCACTTCACCGGCAATCTTGCCGCTGGCGCAGTGGTCGAGGAGCGCCTGCAGGTTGCTGCCGCTGCCAGAGATTAGGACGAGGATCCGCATCATTTGATGACGACCTGCTCCTCACCGTCTGCTGTCTTGGCGATATGACCGATGTGCCATGCGTTCTCGCCTTCTGCCTTGAGCAGGGTCAGCGCCTTCTCCAGCTGGTTGGCGGGCAGGGCGATGATCATGCCGACGCCGCAGTTGAAGGTGCGATACATCTCGTGACGGGTGACGTTGCCAGCCTGCTGCAGCCAGCTGAACACCGCCGGCCACTGCCAGCTCTGCTCATCGATCACCGCTTGGGTGTTGGCGGGCAGGACACGGGGGATGTTCTCCCAGAAGCCACCGCCGGTGATGTGGGAGAGGGCGTGGATCTCGCACTCCTTGATGAGCTTGAGCACAGGTTTCACATAGATGCGGGTCGGCTCCAGCAGGGCGTTGGCCAGAGTGGTGTCACCCAGCGGCTGATGCACGTCGGCTTTGGAGACTTCCAGAATTTTACGGATCAGGGAGAAGCCGTTGGAGTGAGGGCCGCTGGCAGCCAGGGCGATCAGGGCATCCCCTTCACCGACCTTGCTGCCGTCGATGATTTCGCTCTTCTCCACCACACCGACGCAGAAACCGGCGATGTCGTAGTCTTCCCCTTCATACATACCCGGCATCTCGGCGGTCTCGCCGCCCACCAGGGCACAGCCTGATTGCTCGCAACCGGCACCGATCCCGGTGACTACCGCGGCTGCGGTGTCCACGTCCAGCTTGCCGGTCGCATAGTAGTCGAGGAAGAACAGCGGCTCGGCGCCCTGTACGATCAGGTCATTGACGCACATGGCCACCAGATCGATGCCCACGGTGTCGTGCTTCTTCAGGTCGATGGCCAGCCGCAGCTTGGTGCCCACACCATCGGTACCGGAGACCAGTACCGGCTCCTTGTAGCCCGCAGGGATTTGACACAAGGCCCCAAAGCCGCCAAGACCACCAAGGACTTCAGGACGACGAGTGCGCTTTGACACGCCCTTGATACGTTCAACCAGTGCATTGCCGGCATCGATATCTACGCCAGCATCCTTGTAGCTCAGTGAGGTTTTGTCAGTCACGAGTATTCCCCGTCATGTAAAGAAGTGGAGGGTAAAATTCGGGGCGTATTCTAACAGTGGCGGTGAAAAACCAGAAAGGAAATCGTTTGCGCGTTTTTGCGCGGAAATGCTCTACAAGCGGTGGCTTTTGTTGTATGATTCCGCGATTTTTTTGCGGCAGGTTAGAGGAGATAATAATGAAAGTCGTTGAAGTCAAACACCCCCTGGTCAAACACAAGATCGGTCTGATGCGTGAAGGCGATATCAGCACCAAGCGTTTCCGTGAACTGGCCAAAGAAGTGGGCAGTTTGTTGACCTATGAAGCGACCTCTGACTTCGAAACCGAGAAGGTTATCATCGATGGCTGGAATGGGCCAGTAGAAGTTGACCAGATCAAAGGCAAGAAGGTAACCGTCGTACCTATCCTGCGTGCCGGCCTTGGCATGATGGATGGCGTGCTGGAGCACATGCCGAGTGCCCGTGTCAGCGTGGTCGGTATCTACCGCGATGAAGAGACCCTGCAACCGGTTCCCTATTTCGAGAAGATCGTCAGCAACATCGAAGAGCGTCTGGCGCTGGTCATCGACCCGATGCTGGCCACCGGCGGCTCCATGATCGCCACCATCGATCTGCTGAAGAAGAAAGGCTGCCAATCCATCAAGGTGCTGGTACTGGTTGCCGCGCCGGAAGGGATCAAGGCGCTGGAAGCCGCACACCCTGACGTAGAGCTCTACTGCGCTTCTGTCGACCAGGGGCTGAACGAGAAAGGCTACATCGTGCCGGGTCTGGGCGATGCAGGCGACAAGATCTTCGGTACCAAATAAGTTTATGCCTTGACCTGCTTCCCATGTGGAAGGGGTGATCGGAGCCGGCGCATCGCCGGCTCTGCTGTTTGTGGCCGCTTGTGCCAGCCTTGCCGCAGGACGCGCCTTGCCGCTACCATAAGCACACTCTCCCATTTCGAGACTCTGTTCATGTTCAAACGTGTTGTGACCGCCCTCTGCTGCGGCTTGTCATTTATGGCCTCGGCCGCTCAGGTGACCGACCTCTATCAGGGCAAGGCCCCGACCAGTGGCGACATGGTGGCCGCTCAAGGGCAGGCACTGGGCCAGGTGCTGATCAAGGTCACCGGCAAGCGCGACATCCTCACCCAGCCGGTGGTGGTCAAGGCGCTGGCGGCTCCGGGCGACTATGTCAAAAGCTATGGCTATCAGGATCAGAACTCCGTCAAGTATCTGAAAGCCGAGTTCAAGAGTGACAAGGTCAACAGCCTGGTCTCCGAGAGCCAGTTTGCCCTGCTTGGCCCAGCTCGTCCCCAAATGGCGATCTGGCTGGTGGTGGAGCAGGGTGAGCGCCGCCTGCTGGCGGATCAATCCAGCGATGGTTGGGCGCAAGCCTTGCGCGAGCAGGCCCAGACGCTGGGGCTGCCCATCAGCATTCCGCTGATGGATCTCGATGACAACATGGCGGTCAGTGCCACCGACGTCTGGGGACGCTTTGCCGACCCGATTTTGCAGGCAAGCCAGCGCTATGGCGCCGAGATGGTGGTGTTGGGCAAGCTGACACCGGAAGGTGACAAGTGGAGCATCGATTGGGGACTCTACGGCCCCAAAGCGGCCGGTGAAGTGACCGAGTTGACCCGTGGTAATAGCACCGGCACTCAGGCCGAAGTGGCGCAAGGGTTTGCCGATACCCTGGCGGCCTTGCTGGTGAAAAACTACGGTGCCCGCATTTCTGGTCCAGCAACCAGCCAGACCCTGGTGGTAGATGGCCTCTCCGAAGTGGACAGCATGATCGCCGTGCAGAAGATGCTGCAGGGGATGGCCAACGTCAGCAAGGTGGCGATCGGCAAGCTGGAGGGGGACCAGGTCACCTTCAACTTTACCCTGCAAGGGGATCAGGCCGAACTGGTGCGGGCACTGCAGCTTGAGAGTCGTTTGCGCAAGGTTGACGATAATGGCAGCGGTTTGCGTTACCAATGGTCGCAGCCCTGATTTTATAAGGCTTTTGTAGACCGCCCGGCTTGTCCGGGCGGTTCTCTATCTGCCATTGCGATGGTACACTTAGCCACAAATGTCACAGTCAAAGCCCAACGAGTGAAGCAACCGGCCCAACTGTCTTTAGCCGTACAACTACCGGATGATGAAACCTTCGTCAGTTTTTATCCCGGCACCAATGCTCATCTGATCACCGCCCTCAAAAACGCGGCCATCGGTCAGGGATCACCTTTCCTCTATTTCTGGGGGGCCAAGGGATCCGGACGCTCTCATCTGCTCCACGCCACCTGTGCCGAGGTCAACGCCCGCGATGCGGCGGCGGCCTATCTCTCCCTCGATCAATTTGAACAGCTCGATCCCAGCATGCTCGATGCCCTCGAAAGCTTGCCGCTGGTCTGTCTAGACAGCCTTGAGGCGATCGCCGGCAATGCCGTGTGGGAGCGGGCGCTGTTTGATTTCTACAACCGCTGGCAGGAGAAGGGCGAGGGGACGCTGGTGGTCACTGGCTGCAGCGCACCGCGCAAACTGGGGCTGCAACTGCCGGATCTCGCTTCGCGCCTCGATTGGGGGGTGAGTTTCCATCTCGAAGAGCTGGATGACGAAGGCAAGCTCAGTGCCCTGCAGCTGCGTGCCGAGCTGCGGGGCTTCAAATTGCCCATCGATGTGGGCCGCTTCCTGCTCAACCGACTCTCCCGCGATATGCGCACTCTGCTTACCACCCTCAATCAGCTCGACAACGCCTCATTTCGCGCCAAGCGCAAGCTGACCATCCCCTTTGTCAAAGAGATCCTCGAGCTCTGATCCTCTCTGCGGTGTGCGGTTGTGGCCTGACTTTCGTTTGAATGGTAGATAAAAAGAAACCCCGGCATCAGGCCGGGGTTTTGCTATCTCAAGGGGGCTCTGTCTATCAGTGGAACTGATCTTCTTCGGTAGAGCCGGTCAGTGCGGTCACCGAGGATTGGCCACCCTGAATGACGGTGGTCACCTTGTCGAAGTAACCGGTACCAACCTCCTGCTGGTGGGCCACGAAAGTGTAGCCACGGCTGGCGGCGGCAAATTCCGGCTCCTGCACCATCTCGACATAGTGCTTCATCCCTTCGCCACGGGCGTACTGGTAGGCCAGTTCGTACATGTGGAACCACATATTGTGGATACCCGCGAGGGTGATGAACTGGTACTTGTAGCCCATGTCGGAGAGCTCCTGCTGGAAGCGGGCGATGGTGGCATCGTCCAGATTCTTCTTCCAGTTGAAGCTCGGGGAGCAGTTGTAGGCCAGGATGCGGTCCGGGAACTTGGCCTTGATCGCTTCGGCAAATTTACGTGCTTCGTCCAGATCCGGCTTGGCGGTTTCACACCACACCATGTCGGCGTAGGGGGCGTAAGCCAGACCGCGAGCGATGGCCTGATCGATACCGGCACGCACCTTGTAGAACCCTTCGGCAGTGCGCTCGCCAGTCAGGAAGTCTGCATCGTACGAGTCAGCGTCAGTGGTCAGCAGGTCAGCGGCGTTGGCGTCGGTACGGGCGATCACCAGAGTGGTGGTGCCGCACACATCGGCTGCCAGACGGGCAGCAACCAGCTTCTGCACCGCTTCCTGAGTCGGTACCAGCACCTTGCCGCCCATATGACCGCACTTCTTGACTGATGCCAGCTGATCTTCGAAGTGCACGCCGGCGGCGCCCGCTTCAATCATCCCCTTCATAAGTTCGAAGGCGTTCAGCACGCCGCCGAAACCGGCTTCAGCATCGGCCACGATCGGCAGGAAGTAGTCGATAAAGCCCTCATCCTGAGGTCCTACCTTGTTGGCCCACTGGATCTGGTCGGCACGGGCGAAGGAGTTGTTGATGCGCTCCACCACGGACGGTACGGAGTTGGCCGGGTAGAGGGACTGATCCGGATACATGGTGGAGGACAAGTTGTTGTCCGCCGCCACCTGCCAGCCGGAGAGGTAGATCGCCTCGATCCCCGCCTTGGCTTGCTGTACTGCCTGACCACCGGTCAGGGCGCCGAGGCAGTTGACATAGCCTTTCTTGGCGTCGCCGTGGATCAGACCCCACAGCTTGTCGGCACCACGTTGGGCCAGAGTGTGCACCGGCTGCAAGCTGCCGCGCAGGTTCACCACATCTTCGGCGCTGTAGCCGCGCTTGATCCCTTTCCAGCGGGGGTTTTCCGCCCAGTCTTTCTCGATAGCCTGGATCTGTTGCTCACGGGTCAGTGCCATATCAGTTCCCTCTTTCATTGATTTCACGTTTCCATTGACTTGTTATTGGCGAGCCCCGCTGGGGGCCCGTGATTCAGAGCCGCTCGTAACCGGGCAGCGTCAGAAAATCGATCAGGGTGTCGGCGCAGGTGATCTCTTCCATCAGTTCGCCTGCCTCGGCAAAGCGTCCTGCCTGCCAGCGTGCTGTGCCCACCTCGGCTTTGACTACCTCCAACTCCTCGGCCAGCATCTGGCGGAACAGCTCTTTGGTCACCACCTTGCCGTTCGACAGGCTCTTGCCGTGGCGGATCCACTGCCAGATGGAGGTACGGGAGATCTCGGCGGTGGCGGCATCTTCCATCAGACCGTAGATGGGGACGCAGCCGTTGCCGTTGATCCAGGCCTCCAGATATTGCAGGGCGACCCGGATATTGGTGCGCATCCCCGCCTCGGTGCGCTCGCCCTCACAGGGTGCCAGCAGGTCGGCGGCGGTGATGGGGGCATCTTGCTCGCGCAGCACGCCGATCTGGTTCTTGGCACCAGCCGCAATGGTGGCGTTGAACACCGCCATGGCGGTGTCGGCAAGGCCAGGGTGGGCGACCCAGGTACCGTCGTGGCCGTTATTGGCTTCGCGCTCCTTGTCGGCCTTGACCTTGGCGAAGACCTGCTCGTTGACGGCCGCGTCCTTGGCCGGAATAAAGGCAGCCATACCGCCCATCGCCAGCGCACCGCGCTTGTGGCAGGTCTTGATCAGCAGCCGCGAGTAGGCGGAAAGGAACGGCTTGTCCATGGTCACCACCTGACGATCAGGCAGTACCCGATCCGGATGGTTCTTCAAGGTTTTGATATAGCTGAAGATGTAGTCCCAGCGGCCGCAGTTCAGCGCAACGATGTGATCTTTCATCTGATAGAGCAGCTCATCCATCTCGAACACGGCCGGCAGGGTTTCAATAAGCACGGTGGCCTTGATGGTGCCGCGGGGCAGGCCGAACTTGTCCTCGGTCCAGGCGAATACTTCGCTCCACCAGCGCCCTTCCAGATGGCTCTGCAACTTGGGCACGTAGAAGTAGGGGCCCGAGCCTTTGGCCAGCAGCGCCTGATAGTTGTGCAGGAAGTAGAGGGCAAAATCGAACAGACCGCCGGGGATGGGCTCGCCATCGAAGGTGACATGTTTTTCCGGCAGGTGCAGACCGCGCACCCGGCAGATGAGCACCGCCGGATTGGGGGTCAGGGTGTAGGCCTTTCCTTCCGGACTGGTGTAAGAGATGGTGCCGTTGACCGCATCTCGCAGGTTGATTTGGCCCTCGATCACCTTATTCCAGGCGGGAGCCAGTGAATCCTCGAAATCCGCCATGAACACCTTGACGTTGGCGTTGAGGGCGTTGATCACCATCTTGCGCTCGACCGGGCCGGTGATCTCCACACGGCGGTCTTGCAGGTCGGCGGGAATGCCGCGAATGGTCCAGTCACCTTCACGGATGTGGGCGGTTTCCGGCAGGAAGTCCGGCAGCTCGCCGCCATCGATACGGGCCTGGCGTGCCACACGTTGTTTCAGCAATTCCCCTCTTTGGGGAGCAAAACGTTCCACCAGTTCGGAGACCAGAGCCACCGCGTCCGGCGTCAGAATTTGCGCGTATTCGGGCAGCATCTCGCCCTGGATGCGAAGGCGGGCGCTGCAGTGGGTCTGAGCCGGTGCCGACATAAGGTTCACTCCTTTGAGAATTACATTTTGAACTTACTAACTACGACTAAAGTCGAATCCCTGTTCCTGAAACGTTCCCGCAACAACGGGATAACACGATTGATAAGGTGCGAAATATTGTTGAGTACGTCAACAGTTTTTTTTAAACACTTGTTTTTTGGATATGGTTAAGTTGATGTTTTTTATTGCTTTATTGGGTTGGTATAAAAGCTCTACGCAGATGGTTATGCTCCTACTTTTTCCCATCTGACAACGGCTAATTTGGGCCGTTACCCTGCCTCTCATTTTGTAACTTATTACGTAATAAAATTACAAATGCAAAAACAAATCCCGACCTAACTCCAGGCTTTGCCAAAACAGCCGTATAAATTGCGTTTGAATGTGGCAATGAATGTTTTGCTATTGCTAGACCTATTTGGTGAACGTGCGTTTTAAACTTGATGTGGTGACGCAGGCTCTGTTGGCACCAGCGGTTGCAACGATGGAAAGTGAAGCGCAATAACGTAGGTTTGTATCAATTGTCGGGGGGGATGCCGGGGAGGGAAGAGGGAGACGCATCAGTCAATAATACTGCCATCCTTGATATAATTAGCAGTTTGTCGTTTTTTGCAGATTTCTCGCCAAGGGTGTGAAACTGAGTGTGTTGAACAGGCGATGCCCCAGTGATTGAGCGGCCATCTGGCCGGGCTCAATAGTCATCATCCGGTTCGGCAAGATCGATCACATCCAGCTGGATGACCTGTTCATTTTCGCTTTCGGTGTGGCAAGGGGTGTCGTGAGGAACGGAATAAAGCGTAATGGCGGGTGCGAAATCGGTGTTCTGGTTCATGCCTGGTCCTGTGTTGCACGCAAGCCGGACAGTGATCCCTTCACTCGTGTTTCCACCTCCCTGTGTTGTCTACCGGCGGAAAGTTGCGCATCTTAATGACTCCGGCAAAAAGATTCAAGTGGTTCTGAGTGTTTTTTGTGCTTGATAGGTAGACATCGTCAGGAGGATAAATCGAAGGCAAAAAAATAGCCCAGTCGTTTGACTGGGCTATTCTCGGGGAAAATGGTCGGTGTGAGAGGATTCGAACCTCCGACCCTCTACACCCCATGCAGATGCGCTACCTGGCTGCGCTACACACCGACGGAGTCAGACTCGGCTGACGGGGAGGAAGTCTAATAGCATGGCCAAACGGGTGCAACTCCTTTTTTATCATAGAGATGCCGATTGCTTCTTTATTGCTCAGTCGGGATGTGGCTTGGGTCTGACGTGCAGATTTGGCATAATCGCCGCCCTGTCACCGCGAGCTATCATGCCTGCTATCTATGGAATTATCTGACAGATGTGGATAGCTGGAATGCAAACAGCACAATTGAACAATATTAAAGAGGGGATGGGCGTGAAACCATCAGAGGTCCCAGAGAGACCGAGTCAGACCAAGCAGGACGAACAGTGGATGCGCCATGCCATGGCATTGGCCGCCCGGGCCGAAGGGATTGGCGAGATCCCGGTCGGTGCCGTACTGGTGCTGGATGGTCAGGTGGTGGGCGAGGGGTGGAACCGCTCCATCAGTGAACACGATGCCTGTGCCCATGCCGAGGTGATGGCAATCCGGGCGGCGGGCAAGCAGCTGGCGAACTACCGGCTGCTCGACACCACTCTTTATGTAACGCTGGAGCCCTGCTGTATGTGTGCCGGTGCGCTGATCCATAGCCGGGTCAAGCGGGTGGTTTACGGCGCCCGAGATCTCAAGACCGGTGCCGCGGGGTCGGTGTTCGAGATCTTGCAGGACCCGCGCCACAATCACAGCGTCGAGCTGACCGGCGGTGTGCTGGCCGATGCCTGCTCGGCCCAGTTGTCGGCCTTCTTCAAGCGCCGTCGCGCCGAGAAAAAGGCGGCCAAACTGGCGCTGCAACAATCAAACGATACCCTTTCCTGAATCATTCGGGGGCAGCGCAGGCTGCCCTGCTGATTGCCTTCATAAATATACCTTTATAAACAATATATTACGCTCGCTCGCCTTCGAAGGGAGCCCCGCTCATTTTTCCGCTAACAACCTCTGTTAAAGCTCTCTCGATGTAACAAAACTGTCATGTAACCGCCATATAATGCCGCGAAGCCTAGCTTACATTGAGGTCTTGCATGTCATCGGAATCGTTAAACCTGGTCATGGCGGGCAGTAGAAAACGCCGGATCAAGGATAAATTGGCCAAATATGGCGTCACCACAGGCGGAGCCCTGGTACTGGTGGCGCTGCTGCTTATCTTCTTTTATCTGCTCTATGTGGTGAAACCCATCTTCAATGGCGCCTCCATGGAGCCGACCGCCTCGTTTACCCTGCCTGCCGCAGGGAAGACCGCCTGGCTCGGCGTGGAAGAGCAGAACGAGATCGGCTATCGCTTCAGCGATAAAGGGCAGGTCAACTTCTTTGCGGTGCAGGGAGATGACAAGATCAAGGTCGGCCAGTCACTGGGTCATGCCCAGGTTGCTGGTGACATCACCACGGTAGCGACCCCTGCTCCTGGTCAGCGGCTGATCGCCTACGGCTTTGCCGATGGCAAGGCGCAGGTCGTCCAGCCAGCGTTCAAGGTCTCCTATCCCAACGATGTGCGGGTGATTGAACCCAGCCTGCAATATCCCTTCGGCGAAGAGCCGGTGGTGATCGACCCGCAAGGGAAGGTACTGCAACTGATGGTGTTCGAAGCCACCAAGGACAAGATGGCGACCGCCGCCGTGACCGAAGATGGTCGTGGTGTGATGACGGTGATGAGCGGTGAGGAGAACTTCATCTCCGGGGAGATTGAGTGGAGCAGTGAAAACTACACGATTCCCTCCCTGCCGCGCCATGTGGATCAGATGTTGCTGACCCCCAATCTGCGGATCCTGTTCGTGCGCGAGGGCAATCGCCTCTCCGTCTATGACATTCATAACCTGAGCGAAATCTCCCTGCGCAACGTGCTGGAGATCAATGCCCCCAACGCCAATGTGACCCGGGTTCAGCTGCTCTCCGGCGCCTCTTCACTGCTGGTGGGTAATGACAACGGCGTGATTTCCCAGTGGTTCGAAGTGGCGAAGGATGGCAAACGCCAGTTCACCCAAATTCGTGACTTCAAGGGCGATGGCGCGGTAGATCTGTTGACTCCCGAGCACTTTCGCAAAGGCTTCATCAGTGCCGACAAGGACGGCATCATCAGCTTCTTCCACGCCACCGGCGAGACCAAGCTGCTGACCGAGACGGTGGAAGGGGGTGAACTCTCTGCCCTGGCCATCTCCCCCCGTCACAACCTGTTGCTGATGCAGCAAGGGAACAGCTTCAAGCTCTTCTCGGTGGAGAACGAACACCCCGAAGTGACCTGGTCTGCCCTCTGGCAACAGGTGTGGTACGAAGGATATCCGGAGCCCCAGTATGTGTGGCAATCCACCTCCGCCAGCAACGACTTTGAAGCCAAGCTGAGTTTGGTGCCGCTGGTATTCGGTACGCTGAAAGCCTCTTTCTACGCCATGGTGTTTGCTGTGCCGCTCGGCGTGGCCGGTGCCATCTATACCGCCTACTTCATGTCGGCGGGGCTGCGCAAATACGTCAAGCCGACGGTCGAGATCATGGCGGCGCTGCCGACCGTTATCTTGGGCTTCCTGGCGGGTCTGTGGCTGGCGCCGATCATCGAGGGTGCGTTGCCCGGGGTGATCCTGCTGCTGATATTGCTGCCGATGGGGATGTTGCTGACTGCATTGCTCTGGAACTATCTGCCGGAGCGCGGCAAGTCCTGGCTGCCGGAGGGGTGGCACGCCATCCTGCTGATCCCGGTGCTGCTGCTGATTGGCTGGGGGGCCTTCGCCCTGAGCCCGCTCATCGAGAATGCCTTTATGCACGGCGATTCGCGCATCTGGCTGACCCACGAAATGGGTATCAAGTTTGACCAGCGCAACTCGCTGGTGGTCGGTATCGCCATGGGCTTTGCGGTTATCCCCACCATCTTCTCCATTGCTGAAGATGCGGTTTTCTCGGTGCCCAAGCATCTGACCCAAGGCTCGCTGGCACTGGGGGCCACCCCGTGGCAGACCCTGAGCCGGGTGGTGATCCTCACTGCCAGCCCGGGCATCTTCTCTGCGGTGATGATGGGTCTTGGCCGCGCCGTGGGCGAGACCATGATCGTGCTGATGGCCACCGGCAACACCCCCATCATGGACTTCTCCATGTTCCAGGGGCTGCGCACCCTCGCCGCCAACATCGCGGTGGAGATGCCGGAATCGGAAGTGGGCAGCTCCCACTATCGGGTACTGTTCCTCGCGGCCTTCGTCCTGTTTGTGTTCACCTTTTTGTTCAACACCCTGGCCGAGTTTGTCCGTCAGCGGTTGCGTGAAAAATACAGCTCGATGTAAGGGGCGACTCTGTAATGGACAAGGAATCGACAATGGGTAAGTGGTTTAAATCAGGGGCCCCCTGGATCTGGATGACCGGCGGTGCCGTCAGCCTGAGTCTGGTGGCGGTACTGGGTCTGCTGCTGCTGATCGGCTGGCGTGGTCTGGTCTACTTCTGGCCCCACCCCATATATGAGTGGCAGCTGGAAGATGCCAGCGGCAACAAGAGCGTACTGATCGGCGAGATCAACGATCGCGAGCAGGTACCGGTGGAGCGACTGCGCGCTGCAGGTCTGCCACTGGAAGGGGAAGAGCGCGAGCTGCTGACCCGCTATCTGGTCAAGACCGGCAACCGCGAGTTCGTTGACCTCGATTTTCGCTGGGTGCTGGAGACGGACATCAAGTCCCAGAGCCAGCCAGCCGAGCTGGCCATGGTTGAGCGTGCCACCAACGGCAACTTCTATGGCTATATCGTCGGGGTGAAAGAGGATGGTCGCGAGCTCACCTCTGATCTGCATCCTGCCCTGCAGCGGGTGCTGGCGCGAGCCAATGCCCTTTCAGAACAGGCCAACGATCTGCAAAAAGGGGACATCGGCAGCATCAACTATCAACTGGAGCGGCTGCGCCTGAAAGAGCGCAAGGCCGAGCTGGATGACAAGCTGACCGATCAGCTCAAAGCCGAGCTGGCCAGCGAGCGTCAGGCCCTCAACGATCGTTATCAGGTGCTGGAAAAAGAGCTCTTCTCCCTGCGCAGTCAGGCCGATCGCGATGCCATCACCGTCAAGGATATGCGTGGCGAGCTGGTGACCATGCCGATGTCCAAGGTACTGGATGTGGTATGGCCCAACGACATGAGCCTGCTGGCCAAGGTGGGTCACTGGTTCCACCAGATCGGCAAGTTCGTCTCTGACGATCCCCGTGAAGCCAACACCGAGGGCGGGGTGTTCCCGGCCATCTTCGGCACCGTGTTCATGGTGTTCCTGATGGCGATCATCGTGACCCCGCTGGGGGTGGTGGCGGCAGTCTACCTGCACGAATACGCGGGCAAGAACAGCCTGACCAAGATCATCCGCATCGCGGTGATCAACCTGGCGGGCGTGCCCTCCATCGTCTACGGCGTGTTTGGTCTGGGCTTCTTCGTCTACACGCTCGGTGGCTCGCTGGATCAGCTGTTCTACCCGGAAGCGCTGCCGAGCCCGACCTTTGGCTCACCCGGCGTGATCTGGTCGGCGCTGACCCTGGCTATCCTGACCCTGCCGGTGGTGATTGTCTCCACCGAAGAGGGGCTGGCGCGGATCCCGAGCACCATCCGTCAGGGCTCGCTGGCACTGGGTGCCACCCAGGCCGAGACCCTGTGGCGCATCGTGCTGCCGATGGCGAGCCCGGCCATCATGACCGGCCTTATTCTGGCGATTGCCCGTGCAGCCGGTGAAGTGGCGCCGCTGATGCTGGTGGGGGTGGTGAAACTGGCGCCGACCCTGCCGATGGATGGCAACTTCCCGTATCTGCATGTGGAGCGCAAGTTCATGCACCTGGGCTTCCACATCTATGACGTCGGCTTCCAGAGCCCCAACGTCGAAGCGGCCCGCCCGCTGGTCTACGCCACCTCCTTCCTGCTGGTGACAGTGATCGTGGGTCTGAACCTGACCGCTATCGGTATTCGTAACCACTTGCGCGAGAAATTCCGGTCGCTGGAGCATTAATCCGGCGCCTCTTGAGTGATACAAGAGTGAGATAACAGAGGGGCGGCCGAGCGCGAGCCGCCATCTCTCTGCACCAATACGTGAGGGGCGCCGGCAGCTGTCCGGCCACTCCAGATAGATTTTGAGGTAACAGATGATCAACGTAACGACCACGTCTACCCAGCACACCGCGCTGGACCTGCTCAACCTGACCCCGGAGCAGACCGCGCTGGAGGTGAAGGATCTCAACCTGTACTACGGCAGCAAGCAGGCGTTGTTCAACGTCAACATGAAGATCCCCAAAGGGCAGGTGACCGCCTTTATCGGCCCGTCAGGCTGTGGTAAATCGACCCTGCTGCGCTGCATCAACCGGATGAACGATCTGGTGGAGATCTGCCGTATCGAGGGAGAAATCCAACTGCACGGCCATAACATCTATGACAAGAGCGTCGATGTTTCCGCCCTGCGCCGTCAGGTGGGCATGGTGTTCCAGCGCCCGAACCCGTTCCCCAAGTCCATCTACGAGAACGTGGTCTATGGTCTGCGCCTGCAGGGGATCAACGATCGTCGCACTCTGGATGAAGCGGCCGAGCGCTCCCTGCGCGGTGCGGCCCTGTGGGACGAGGTGAAGGATCGTCTGCACGACAACGCCTTCGGTCTCTCCGGTGGTCAGCAGCAGCGTCTGGTGATTGCCCGTGCCATCGCCATCGAGCCGGAAGTGTTGCTGCTCGATGAGCCGACCTCGGCGCTCGACCCTATCTCCACCCTCACCATCGAGGAGCTGATCAACGAGCTCAAGAGCCAGTTCACCGTGGTGATCGTGACCCACAACATGCAACAGGCTGCGCGCGTGTCGGATCAGACCGCCTTCATGTATATGGGCGAGCTTATCGAGTACTCGGATACCAATACCATTTTCACCACTCCGGCCAAGAAAAAGACCGAAGATTACATTACCGGTCGTTACGGCTAAGGAGAGGAGAGGATGAATCTCAGCAAACAGATTGGCAGTCGGTTCAACGGCTAAGGCATAATCGGAGCAATCAAGGATTATTTGTATGGACAATATGAACCTCAATAAACACATCTCCGGTCAGTTCAATGCCGAGCTAGAGAGCGTGCGCAACCAGGTGCTGGTGATGGGCGGTCTGGTGGAGCAGCAGCTCACCGACGCCATCGCGGCGATCCACGATCAGGATCTCGATGCAGCGCGGAAAATCGTGGCCAACGACCACAAGGTCAACGCGATGGAAGTGGCGATTGACGAGGAGTGCACCCGCATCATCGCCAAGCGTCAGCCGACTGCCTCCGACCTGCGACTGGTAATGGCCATTATCAAGACCATCACCGATCTGGAGCGCATTGGCGACGTGGCCGACAAGATCGCCCGCATGCTGACCGACAACGCCAACAAGCCGCAGCCGCCGCTGGTGTCGCTGGAGAACATGGGCCGTCGCACCATCAAGATGCTGCACGATGTGCTCGACGCCTTCGCCCGCATGGATCTGGATGCGGCGCTGGCGGTCTACAAAGAAGATGACAAGGTAGACCGCGAGTACGAGTCCATCATCCGCGAGCTGATGACCTACATGATGGAAGATCCCCGCACCATCCCCCAGGTCCTCAACGTCCTGTGGGCGGCGCGGGCCATCGAGCGGGTCGGCGATCGCTGCCAGCACATCTGCGAGTACATCGTCTACTACGTGAAAGGCAAGGATGTACGCCACACCAAGGCGGACGATCTGGGCACCTTGCTGGGCAAGGGCTAACCGGAAGTGAATAAAAAGGCGCGTGAAGCGCCTTTTTTGTTGCATAACTGGTCGGAGTAAGATAAAGCCCCCAACTGGCTGTTTTCTGATAGAATACTTCACCTGTGTGAGTCCCGGATGGGCTCACGGTCCGGTCTCCCGGGCCCAGTTTGCCGTCTTGTGCTAAGGCGGGTGTAGCAATAGGTTAATCATGAGTTTTGCCGATAGTTTGTTCTTTTTAATGCTGCTGGTTGGCGGCAGTGTGTTCTTCTCCCTCTCCGAGATCTCTCTCGCCGCGTCTCGCAAAATCAAATTGCAGGTGATGGCGGATGAAGGTAATCGCCAGGCCGAAAAGGTACTGGCCCTGCAGGCCCAGCCGGGCAACTTTTTCACCGTGGTGCAGATTGGCCTCAATACCGTCGCCATTCTGGGTGGTATCCTGGGTGAGTCTGCCCTCAACCCCGCCATCAAGGGGATTGTCTCCCAGTTCTACCAGGGCCCCTGGCTTGGCGAGATCAGCTCCGGTGCCTCCTTCGTGTTCGTCACCGGCATGTTTATCCTGATCGCCGACCTGATGCCCAAGCGTCTGGCCATGACCATGCCCGAGCAGATTGCCGTGGTGGTGGTGCGCCCCATGCTCTTCTTCGTCACCGTGTTGATGCCGCTGGTGTGGGTCTTCAACGGATTGGCGAACTCCCTGTTCCGTCTGATGCGTGTCTCCACGGTGCGCAACGACGAGATCACCTCCGACGATATCTATGCGGTGATGGATGCCGGTGCCGAGGCGGGGGTTATCCAGCGCGAGGAGCATCAGCTCATCGAGAACGTGTTCGAGTTGCAGTCCCTTGGTGTCACCTCTGCCATGACGGCCCGCGAGAGCCTTATCTACTTCACCCTGCAAGAGAGTGAAGAGAGCATCAAGGCGAAGATCGCCGAGCATCCCCATAACAAGTTTCTGGTCTGTGACCACAACCTCGACAGCATCAAGGGCTTTGTCGATGCCAAAGAGCTGCTGATCCGCGTTATCGGTGGCCAGAGCATCGACCTTATCGGTGGCAACCTGGTGCAGAACGTCATCATCATCCCCGATACCCTGAACCTCTATGAGGCGATGGAGTACTTCAAGAATCATCGTGGTGACTTTGCCGTGGTGATGAACGAGTACGCGCTGGTGGTGGGGATTGTCACCATGAACGACCTGATGAGCACCGTCATGGGCGAGTGGGCGACCCACGTGGTGGAAGAGCAGATCGTCCAGCGCGACGAGAACTCCTGGCTGGTGGACGGGGTCACCCCCATCTCCGACGTGATGCGCGCCTTCGATATCGAAGAGTTCCCCGAGAACCAGAACTACGAGACCATCGCCGGCTTTATCATGTATATGCTGCGCAAGATCCCCAAGCGCACTGACTCGGTCAAATACGCCGGTTACAAGTTCGAAGTGGTGGATATCGACAGTTACAAGATTGATCAGCTGCTGGTTACCCGGGTCGAACCGGCTGTGGCCGAGAAGCCAGCTCAGGAATCGTAAAAGGAGCGACATAAGAGTCATGAAGATGCAGTCTCATTCCCGTGCGCTGGCCTGTGTCGCGCTCGCCCTGGCACTGGGTGCCTGTAGTCAGAGCGCGCCGCGCAAAGCCACAGTGGCAGCCAAGCCGGTAACCCCCAAGCCTGCCGTGGTCGTGCCGCAGCCGGATCCCGATGCGGTGGTACAAAGCGGCATGGCAGAGCCGAGCCCGGTCTTTGATGAGCAGTATCATGGCCCGGATCAGGGGTCACTGGAGTCGGTGACCGCCCTGTTTGCTCGTGGCTACATCGAGTCCGCCATGCGCGAGACCATGCTGGCGGCGGTGCACAATGACTATCCGCTGCTCGGCATGCGGGATGTGCGGTTGACCGATCCGGTCTCCAAATTCCTCACCTCCGAGCATGCGGCCACCACGGCCCATGATTACCTCTATGCCGGCGTACAGCGTCGCCTCGGTCGTCCGCTCAGCCCTGTCCAGTGGGAGCAGATCTGGCGTGGCCTGCCGCAGCAGGGTCGGGTCTCCGACTGGGTCAAACAGATCAAGCGCGTACTGGCCGGGCGTTAAGTCGCCAGCGGATCAAGATAGTGATGAGGCCACCTTCGGGTGGCCTCTTGCATTTCTGCGTTTGCCTCGCCGTTTGCACGCTGATTTCTGCTGATACTGATTGCCGCCCGTGGCACTTTGTTTTATCTTGCTTTGGCCGTCTAAACATCTAAATGTTTTTATGGCTGCATAATAAAAGGGCTTCCTAGGATGAAGCGGGACGATCTGCAGCGATTCGATGCGAAACCGCAGATCAACAAAACAAACAGATAAATACGCAAATAAACAACGCATATAACAAAGAGACACGACAGATGAAAACCAGGGAATTGTGGGTGCTGGATGGGGGCATGGGGCGCGAGTTGGCACGGCGGGGGGCACCGTTTCGTCAACCCGAGTGGTCGGCGCTGGCCTTGATGGAGGCGCCAGAGACGGTGCGCGACGTGCATCAGACCTATGTGGCGAGCGGTGCCAGGGTCATTACTACCAACAGCTATGCGCTGGTGCCGTTTCATATCGGCGATGAGCGTTTCTTTGCCGACGGGGAGGGGCTGGCAGCGCTGGCTGGTCAACTGGCCCGCGAAGTGGCTGACGAGCAGAAGGGGGCCGTGCAGGTGGCGGGTTCTCTGCCACCGTTGTTTGGCTCCTACCGTGCCGATTTGTTCAAGGCGGACAGGGTGAGCGAGCTGGCGACGCCGCTTATCCGGGCGCTATCCCCTTATGTGGATATCTGGTTGGCCGAGACCATGAGCCTGATTGCCGAGCCACTGGCCCTGAAAGCGCTGTTGCCTGATGATGGCAAGCCGTTTTGGGTCTCCTTCACGCTGGAAGATGAGGCGCCTGGCAACGAACCGCGACTACGTTCCGGCGAGCAGGTGGCTGATGCGGTGACCACGTTAGTGGCGGCTGGGGTCGATGCCATCCTGTTCAACTGCTGTCAGCCCGAGGTGATCGAGGGGGCGCTCAAGGTGGCAAGTGCCGCGTTGCAGGCAAAGGGTCGCAGCGACATCCGGCTCGGCGCCTATGCCAACGCTTTCCCGCCGCAGCCCAAAGAGGCCACCGCCAACGACGGACTGGACGAGATCCGCACCGATCTGGGGCCGCTGGATTATCTCGGCTGGGCCGAGCGCTGGCGCGGGGCCGGTGCGAACTTGATCGGCGGTTGCTGTGGTATCGGCCCCGAGCATATTCAGGCGCTGAGCCGCCGGTTGCGCTAAGGAGCACCCATGAAAGAGAACAAGATTGGGCTTTGGTCACTCACCGCGCTGGTGTTCAGCTCCATGGTGGGGGCGGGAATTTTCAGCCTGCCCCAGAACATGGCCGAGGTAGCGGGTGCGCGCGCCGTGCTGATCGGCTGGGGCGTGACGGGGGTAGGCATCCTGGCGCTCGCCATGAGTTTTCTCTATCTGTCGCGGTTAAGGCCCGATCTCGACGGCGGTATCTACAGCTACGCCCGCGCCGGTTTTGGCGATCTGGTGGGCTTCTTCTCCGCCTGGGGCTACTGGCTCTGCGCCACCATCGGCGTGGTGGGTTATCTGGTCATCGCCTTTGCGGCGCTGGGCAGCTTTGTCGACACCCCCGAGCAGACCTGGTTTGGTGAGGGCAACACTCTGGCAGCGTTTGTCGGCGAGTCTTGCATCCTCTGGACGGTGCACCTGCTGGTGGCCCGTGGCGTGCAGCAGGCGGCGCTGTTCAATCTGGTGGCGACTCTGGCCAAGAGCCTGCCGCTGCTGCTGTTTATCCTGTTTGCCTGTTACTGGTTCGATCCGGTCACCTTCGCGGCGGATCAGCAGGGCAGTAGCCTGGCGGTGCCGGTTTCCGAGCAGGTGCGCAACACCATGCTCATCACCCTCTGGGTCTTCACCGGTATCGAGGGGGCCGCGGTGTTGTCGGCCCGCGCCAGAAACCGGCGGGATGTGGGCACCGCCACCGTACTGGGGGTCGTGTTGGCACTGCTGCTCTATGTGCTTATCTCGGTGCTGGCGCTCGGAATATTGAGTCGGCCCGAGCTGGCGGCGCTGCCCAACCCCTCCATGGCAGGGCTGATGGCCCAGATGACCGGCTCCTGGGGCAAGCTGCTCATCAGCGTCGGCCTTATCGTCTCGGTGCTTGCCTCCTACGTGAGCTGGACCCTCTTCTCGGCCGAGGTGCCGTTCAGCGCAGCCCGCCACGGTGCGTTTCCCGCCATCTTCCGGCGCCAGAACCGCAACGGGACGCCTATCGCATCGCTCTGGCTCACCAGCTTGACGGTGCAGACTTGCCTGCTGCTGGTGTGGCTGCTCGGCAAGGGCTACACCAGTCTGCTGCTTATATCGACCTCGATGATTTTGGTGCCCTACCTGCTGATCGGCCTGTTCTTGCTCAACCTCTCGTTCAGCAAGAAGGGTGAGGGCGGTCAGGGCCGCGGTCTGATGCGGGCGGTGGCACTGGTGTCGAGCGGTTACGGCTTCTGGCTGCTCTATGCCGCCGGGGTGGAGTATCTGCTTCTCTCCTTGCTGCTCTACGGGCCGGGTCTGCTGCTGTTTCTCTACAGCCGTCGTCAGCTGGGCACAGATCTTTGTCTGAGCGGCCGCGAACGGCTATTGGCCGGAGTGACCTTGCTGAGCCTGATCCCCGCCGTCTGGTCGTTCGCCCATCTTTGACACCTAAGAAGTGACTGACCATAAAAGAGAGCGCCACCATGGCGCTCTTTTTGTTATCAGGGATTGGTTATCAGGGATGGGTTATCAGGGACTTGCTATCCGGGAGTTGCGATTCGGTGCGAAGGCTCAGCGGCTGGCAGGCCCAGCCGGTTTGCCAAACAGCACTGCGAGCTTTTGTCGCCAGGGTAGACCACGGGCGTCGCGCAGCATGTCGCGCCACTCGTGGAAGGTGAGAGTGAGGGGATTGAAGCTGTGGATCGGCTTGGTGATGCCGAAGCGGCATGGCTCGGCCGGATCTTCTTCGACAAAGGTTCCGAACAGCCGATCCCAGATGATCAGCACCCCGGCAAAGTTGCGGTCTATGTACTTGGCGTTGCTGGCGTGGTGCACCCTGTGGTGGGAGGGGGTGTTGAAGATCCACTCAAGCCAGCCGAGTTTGCCCACCACCTGGGTGTGGACGAAGAACTGGAAGCCCAGACTCAGCAGCACGGTGGCGACCACCGCCTCGGGCGGGAAGCCGATAACGATCATCGGGATCCAGAACAGCCACATGCCGGAGATCGGGTACATCAGGCTCTGGCGAAAAGCGGTGGAGAGGTTGAGCCGCTCCGAGCTGTGGTGCACCACGTGGGAGGCCCACAGCCAGCGAACATGGTGGCTGGTGAAGTGGAACAGCCAGTAACAGAGATCCTGCAACAGGAACAGCAGTAGCACACTCCAGAGATTCAGCTCGATATCGAACAGTCGCCAGCCCCAGAGGGTGTCATACAGATAAGCAATGGCGATGGCCGCCAGCGCATCGCCCCCCTGATGCATCAGGGCCAGGGCGGCGTTGGCGAACAGATCCCGCCACTGGTAGGTGGCGGTGGGAAAGGCCGCGCCATGTTTGCGCAGGTAGAGCATCTCCCAGCCGACAAAGGCCAGAAAAACCGGGGAGAGGTAGAGCAAAAGCAGTTGCACATCCATATGCGGCCATCCATTCAGAGCAATTGCTCTCCAGCATAAAGGATGGCTTTAATATTTCATTAACATTTTTCTGCCAACGAATAGATGGCATGAAATATGGCGCGCCAGCAGAGGAAGGCGCGGCAGATGGCTATGCTTGATGCAGGCTTTTTCAGGAGGTGCTGGCTTATGCGCGTCTGGTGTTGCTTGTTGTTGGGGTTGTGCATGATGGCGCACGCCAAGACCCGGGTCGAGATCCTGGCGGATGCCGCCTATCCCCCCTACTCCTGGCAGGAGGGGGAGGAGGTCAGGGGGATCTATGCCGACATCATCCGCGAGGTGACCTCTGCCATGCCTGACTATGAGGTGGTGCTCAAGCCTATGCCGTGGCGGCGCGGTCTGAGCATGGTGGAACAGGGGACCGCCTTCGCCATCTTTCCACCTTACTACATGCCCGATACCCGCCCTTATATGTGGCCCTACTCCCAGCCGATGCTGGATGAAGAGCTGGTGGTGATGTGCGGCGCCAGTGTGGCGGCCAATACCCCGCAGGCCAGGTTTCCGCTCGACTATCATGGTTTACGCTTTGGCATGAACGCCGGTTTTGCCGTCGGCGGCGATGCCTTTTGGCAGGCGGTAAAAGAGAAGCAGATCGACGTGGAGGAGGTGAAAAGCAATCGGGAGAACCTGCTCAAGATTGTCCGCGGCCGGGTCGATTGCACCATCAATGATCGCCTCTCCCTGCTCTATGAGTTGCTCAACATGATAAAGGCCGATCAGCTGGCGGTGGCCGATATGTCCCTGCTCAAACAGGGGCCGGTGCTCAGCAAGGAGCAGGGGTTTCTCGGCTACAGCCGCAAGGGGGAGTCCCCCTACAAACAGGCCTTTATCGACCAGTTTGACAAGGAGCTCTATCAGCTCAAAAAACGTGATGGGGTGAAAGTGATCGTGGAGCGCTATCTGGGAAAGTCCCCGCGCTGAGCCGATGAGAGGGGCACTCGGGTTCAGCTGGGTTAAGTCTGCTCAGCGTGACACACAAGAAGAGGGACCTTGCGGTCCCTCTTCGTTTATCCAGCAGAGCATGTTGGCTACAGCACCTGACTCAGGAACTGGCGCAGACGCGGGGAGGGGGGATTGTCGAAGAAATCGGCCGGTTTTTCATCCACCAGCAGTTCGCCACTCTCCATAAAGAGCACCCGATCCGCCACCTCGCGGGCAAAGCCCATCTCGTGGGTCACCACCACCATGGTCATCCCCTCGCGAGCCAGCCCCTTCATCACATCCAGCACTTCCCCCACCATTTCGGGGTCGAGCGCACTGGTGGGCTCGTCAAACAGCATGATGCGTGGCTGCATGGCGAGCGCCCGGGCGATGGCTACCCGCTGTTGCTGACCGCCGGAGAGTTGGGAGGGATAGCTGGCCGCTTTCACCGACAGCCCCACTTTCAGCAGCAGCGCCTTGGCTCTGTCTTCGGCCTCACGGCGCGACAGGCCACGCACCTTCTGCGGGGCGAGGCAGATGTTATCCAGCACCGTCAGGTGGGGGAAGAGGTTGAAGGACTGGAACACCATGCCCACCTCTTCCCGCAGCTTGTTGACATCGCCCGGCTGGGTGAGGCAGATGCCATCGACCACGATATTGCCGTCGTTGATGGTCTCCAGCTGGTTGAGGGTGCGCAGGAAGGTGGATTTGCCGGAGCCACTGGGGCCGACGATCACCACCACTTCCCCTTCGGCCACCTGGGTGCTGACATTTTTCAGGGCATGCACTTCGCTGCCGTAGAACTTCTCAACGCCGGCCGCTTTGATGATGGGATCAGTTGCTTTTCGCATATTTCACCTCGAGACGGCGTACCAGGAAGGAGAGGGTGCCGGTGAGCACCAGATAGAGCAGGGCCACGGTAAACCACACCTCGAACGGGCTGAAGGTGGAGCTCACCACCTCGCGCCCCGCCTTGGTCAGATCGGTGATGGAGATGACCGAGACCAGCGAGGAGTCCTTGATCAGGTTGATGAACTGGCCCGCCAGCGGTGGCAGTACCCGCTTGAACGCCTGCGGCAGAATGACATAGCGCATGGTCTGGGCCGAGGTCATTCCCAGGCTGCGGCCCGCCTCCATCTGCCCCTTGTGGATGGAGCTGATACCGGCGCGGACGATTTCCGCCACATAGGCGCCGGTAAAGACCGCCAGCGCGGCGACCCCGGCGGTGAAGCGGTCGAGGTTCAGCACGGTGCCGATAAAGAAGTAGACGATGAAGATCTGCACCAGCAGCGGCGTGCCGCGGATGAGCTCAACGTAGGTGATGGCCAGATTGCGCAGGGCGGGATTGGGGGAGAGACGCGCCAGCCCGGCCAGGGTGCCGAGCAGGATGGCGAAGATGCCCGCCACCAGCGAGAGCTTGACGGTGACCCAGACGCCCCAGGCGATGGGGCCTGCGGTCCAGCTCAGTTGGGTGTCGAGGGTATCGCCACGAAAAACGGTATCCCCTTCGGCGACTTGTACGCCGGTGCTGGCGATGGCTTGCCGCACATTGGGGTCGAGATCGTCTTGCAGGAACAGCTTGCCCTTCTCGGCCTCGCTGGTGCCCGCCATCACGGTGCCGTCAAATTCGGCGAGATTCTTCTGCTCCGCCTGATAGGCGATGTATTGGGGAATGCGTTCCCAGCGCCAGGTGTAATCCACTGACTGGACAGCCTTGTAGATGCCGAATACGGCAACCAGCAGCATCAGCAGGAAAACCCCATGCCAGAGTAGCTGATTGGGCTGTTTTTCCATCTGTCTTGTCGGTTTGGGTGTGTGCACAGTCACAACCTCTTCTCGTTATTGTGTGGGGAGCTGCGTGGTGCAGGGGCGGCATGTGCCGCCCCCAGGAGGTTATTTGAGCTGATTCAGCCAGGCGTTGGATTCGAACCACTTCTTGTAGAGACGGTCGTAGCTGCCATCGCCCTTGATCTGGCGCAGGTAGTTGTTGAACCAGTTGAGGGTGTCCTGATCCCCTTTGCGGATGGCCCAGGCCAGCGGTTCGAAGGTGAACGGCTTGTCGAGGTGCACCACGGCGCCCTGATTCTGGGAGGCGAAAATAGCGTTGTAGGGCAGGTCATAGACGAACGCATCGACCTTGCCGTTGATCACCTCCAGCTTGGCGTCATCCTGGGTTTCAAACTGCAGCAGGGTGGCTTTGGGGATCAGGCGCTTGACTGCCTGCTCGCCGGTGGTGCCGAGCTTGACCGCGATCTTGTATTTCGGGTCGTTGAGGTCGGTGAAGGATTTGATTTCGCCCGCTTTCTCTTTGCGCAGGACTATGGTCTGGCCGACCACGATGTAAGGATCGGCGAAGTTCACCCGCAGATTGCGCTGGGGAGTGACGGTCATGCCGCCCATGATGACGTCGAACTTGTTGGTCAGCAGCGCCGGAATGATGCCATCCCAGGCGGTGTTGACGAACTCGACCTTCACGCCCATCTCTTTGGCGACCATCTTGGCGAGATCCACGTCAAAGCCGATGTACTGGCCCTGCTTGTTGGTCATCTCGAAGGGTTGATAGCCGGCGTCGAAGCCGACTCGCAGCACGCCGCGTTCGAGCACGGCATCCAGGGTGGAGGTGGGGGCAGGGGTCGGGGCCGCCGTGGCGATCCCGCAAAACAGCAGGGTAGAAAGAATCAGTTTTTTGATCATAAGTGACGTCTCTGTCGGTGGTGTGTTCGGCCTTGAACCTGATCCCGTGCGACTCCGTGGCACAAGAGACTGCTGCATCCGGCAACAGGCAAGACAGGATGAATGTCTTGAGCGGGACAAAAGCCCCATATGAGATGCTATGAATAGTGGTTGAGTGAAAAATGTACCAAAAACAGATTGTGTCAGAAGACTCAACAGGTTAGAGACATTTATTGCTCATGGCTTCATTCATAAAATCACACGAAAACAACATATCTATCTAATTGAGTGGGTTCAAGCCCAAATTATCCCCAAGACATTTTGTTACAAAGTCAGGGCGCCGCTTGCGGCTCTTATTGAGTTTCTGGGCTCCGTAAGAGGCTTTTCATGGGGTTGATACGAATACACATTGGCGGGATATCACACGCATTGCTCTGTTTGTCAGCAAACGAACGGGCTTTATTGTGAAAACCATCAAGTCGCACTGGGTCTTGGCAAACGCTTCTCATATACTCAGTTACCCTCTCTGCATGGCTTTGGTATGGACGCCTCACTACTGCTTAAGCTGGATATTTTTACCTTGATGATCATGGCCTTGTGTGGCTATTGTCTCGGTTTCCTCACTCTCACCATCATCCGCGTTACCCACAACGATATTCCCGGCGTCGGAGTCTGGTGGTGGTCCAGTCTGTTTGCCATGCTGGGTCAGGCGGGATTTGCCAGTCTGCTGCTGACACCCACCCCCTATGGCTCCTGGGTTGGCAATGTCTTCCTGATTTTTCATGTGTCGTTGCTGCTAGTCGCCCAACGCTGTTTCTTCCGGCAATCGCCGGGCTGGCCTGTCTGCTGGGGATTCATCTTGCTGTTTGCCGCCGTCATGACCTGGTCGGTCGCCATCGATGGCCGGATTGCGGTGCGGGTGATGATCAGCAGCGCCACCTTCCTCATGCTCAGTACGCTCATCATCTGGCAGCTCTGGCGTCACGGTCGACCCGATTATCAGGTGGCGGTATGGGTGCTGATTGGCCTCAATCTGGTGCTGATTGCCATGACCCTGATGCGGATATTTACCGTGTGGGGCGAGGTGATCGAAAGCCCGTTCCAGCGTCAGTTGTTCAACGTGTTGCCCTATGTCTCCATGCTGGTGGGTAGCTCCATGCTCACCTTCGGGGTGCTGCTGCTCTGCAACCAGCACCGGGCGCTGGAGCTGCGCTATCAGGCCAGTCATGACCCGCTGACCGGGTTACTCAATCGCCGTGGTTTTATGGAGCGTCTGGCCCGGGGACGCCCTGCACAGCAGGGGGCGCTGGTGGTACTCGATCTGGATGACTTCAAGCAGATCAACGATCGGCATGGTCATGAGGTGGGGGATCGGGTGCTGGAGCGGGTCGGGTTGGTACTGCGCGAGCTGGAAGGAGTATTGGCCAGTCGCTTTGGGGGCGAGGAGTTTGTGCTGCTGTTTCGCCATGCTACCGCAGAGGAGGCGATCGCTCGGTGCCAGTCACTGCGGGTTCAGCTTGCGGCCAGCGAGGTAGAGGGGATCCATATCACCGTCAGCATGGGTATTGCTCACTGGCAGGGAGAGTGGCACTTTGACAGCCTGTTCAGCCGTGCGGATGACGCTCTCTATCGGGCCAAGCGGGAAGGGAAGAACCGGGTCTGTCAGGCTGCCTGATGCAGGAATAGGTTCAGGAATAAAATCAGGGCGCGGTGATCCGCGCCCTGTCTGTTTGCCGGCTATGACTTGTCAGATGCCACCCGCTACTCTGCATTCGCTTGAGCGGTTCTCGGTGCCTGCGCCTTGAGGAAGGGGAGCAGCAGCAGGGCCGAGACGCCCGCCGCCACCGAGATCACCACGAAGAAGCCGTTCCAGTGCCAGATCTCCATCACCTTGGCCAGCGGATAGCCCGACAGCGCGGCCCCCATGTAGGCGAACAGCCCGACAAAGCCGGTGGCCGCCCCCGCCGAGTTTTTGTGGGAGCACTCCGCCGCCGCCATGCCGATCAGCATCTGGGGGCCAAACACGAAGAAGCCGATGGTGAAGAAGCAGGCCGCCTGCATCACATAGCTGAAGAAGGGCATCAGCCACAGCGATCCCACCGCCAGCAGGATCCCCACAGCAAAGATGAGGTTCATCGGGCCACGGTTGCCGTTGAACAGCTTGTCCGATCCCCAGCCCGCCACCAGCGCACCGATAAAGCCTCCCACCTCGAACATGGAGATGGCCGAGTTGGCGCTCATCAGATTGAAGCCGCGCTGCTCGGTCATGTAGAGATTGCCCCAGTCATTGATGGCGGTGCGCACCACATAGACCAGTACGTAACAGCAGGCGAGCAGCCAGATATAGGGGTTGCCCAGCACATATTTGCGCAGGATCTGGCGATGGGAGAGCCCCGCATCCTGAGTCTGCTGGGCCAGCTCCATGGCATCCTTGCGCCACTCGCCCACCGTTGGCAGTCCCATGGCGCTCGGGGTATCCTGCAGCCGCCAGCAGAGGAACAACCCCGCGATGATGGCGATAAGGCCGGGCACTATCATGCCGTAGCGCCAGCCATGTTGCAGGGCGATGGTGCTGACGATAAGGGGGATGAGCGCGCCGCCGACGTTGTGGGCAGTGTTCCAGGCCGACCACCAGACGCCGCGCTCGGTGCGCGAATACCAGCTGGTAAGCAGCTTGGAGCAGGGGGGCCAGCCCCAGCCCTGGAAGAAGGCGTTGGCGACCCAGAGGGCGGCAAACATCCAGAGTGCCGACGAGAGGCCGAACAGGATATTGATAACGCCGGTGGCCATCAGTCCGACACCCATGAAGTAGCGCGGGTTGGCGCGATCACTGATGATGCCGGAGAAGAACTTGGAGCAGCCGTAGGTGATGTAGAACAGGGTCCAGAGCATGCCGATGTCGGACTTGTCCAGCATGCCGCTCGCCAGCATGTCCGGCATGGCGAAGTTGAAGCTCTTGCGGGTGAAGTAGAAGACCGCGTAGCCCAGATACATGGTCAGCAGCAGGTGCAGCCGCCAGTGGCGATAGGTGGCATCGATCTCGGCCTGATCCCGGATAAGGGGCCGGGGCGGCGCGCTTCTCATAAAACTCAGCACAGGCAGGCCCTCTGGTGGTGATTAGCCATGACTCTCTTCCCGTCTGCGACTGGGCAGGTTGACCGTCAGCTGGGTGCCGTGGATGCAGGAGAGTTGCAAACTGCCCCCGAGCGCCTGTACCCGTTCGCGAATGCCGAGCAGGCCATAGCCCTGTTGCGGGCGGCTTTCCGGCAGACCGCGGCCATCATCTTCCAGCACCAGTTGCAACTGCTCGCCGCTGGTCCGGGCGCGAATGGTGACCGAGTGGGCGTTGGCATGTTTGACCACGTTGTTGAGCCCCTCCTGACAGACCCGAAACAGGGTGACCCGCTGGGCATCCGAGAGATCCCCATCCGCCAGCTGCCACTCCAGCCGGGTGACGATGCCGTGACGCTCCAGCTCCAGCTCCCGCAGCAGTGCCCGTACCGCCTGTTCCAGAGTCATGTCGTCGAGCTGACGCGGGCGCAGCCGCCCGAGCAGACCGCGCACCGCGTCGTAGATCCCGAGCGACAGTGTGTCGATCAGGGCGCTGCTCTGGCCCACCCCGGCATTATCGGGGGCGAGGCGGCGCACGATCCCTGCCTGGGTACGAATGGCTGTGATGGTCTGGCCGATGTCGTCGTGCAGCTCGCGCGCCACCTCCTTGCGGATGCTCTCCTCGGTCTCCAGCAGCCGCTCGGTGAGTTGGCGATTGTGGGCGAGCTGGCGGGTCAGCGCCTGATTGAGTTCGCGCTGGCGCTGGATCCCGGCGCCGAGCAGCAGGCCGGTGAGGCTCTGGGCCAGCAATGAGAGCAGCAGGTCGAGGGGGTGATCGTGCCAGGCCTGACTGGCCAGCAGGGCGATGGTGTTCATCAGGGTGGCAAGCAGCGCCCCCTGCCAGCCGTAGCGCCACGCCATGGCGATGATGGGGATGGCCAGACAAAACGGGGTGAAGCGCACCAGCGAATTGGGCAATCCCAGTTGCAGCCAGAGACTCAATACGAACAGCAGCAGATACCAGACCAGATGGCGAAAGCGCCACTCCACCGGTTGATCCACCAGCGCAGGGCCGAGCGGCACCCAGGTGGCGCGAGTGAGGTAGTGCCAGATCAGCATGCAGGTGGAGGTCAGCGTCAGACCGCCTGTCAGGCTGAGCAGCAGGGCCGAAAGACCATCTTCCCCCGCCAGATGCCAGAGCAGGGCTTGCAGCAGCGCCGCCGCCGTGACGGTGGCGAGCAGCAGCAACAGTTGTTGCCAGTCGTTGCGCACCTGCTGGCGACGGGCAATCAGCAGCGGTAGCAGGGTCAGCAGACTGCCCGCGACCAGCCACGGCCAGTGGGGCAGCCCCACTTCCAGATTGAGCCAGTAGAGCAGTAGCCCTTCGCACAGCAACAGCGGCGGCCAGTAGTGGCCGGGACTTTGCAGCAGCAAGCCGAGGCGCAGGCCGAAGGGGAACAGCAGCACCGCCAGCGCCGGGCCGCCCGCCAGATGCAGGCTGATGCTCCAGAGGCAAAACCAGCCGGCGGCAAAGATGAAGCAGGCCGCCAGCGCGATGGCGACATAGCTGGCAAAACGGGAGATCACCAGCTATCCAGCATGCGGTGGGCCAGCTCGACGTTGTTGCTGACCTTGAGCTTGTCCATCAGGTTGGCGCGATGGACGTGAACCGTCTTGGGGGAGAGTCCAAGCTGCTCGGCGATGGCCTTCACCTCCAGCCCCTGTGCCAGCAACTGGGCAATTTCCCGCTCCCGATTGGTGAGGGGATCCCGGCTGCTGCTGGCCAGCTTCTGGGCGATGTCCGGTGTCAGATAACACCCCCCCTGAGCGGCGGTACGCACAGCGGCGATCAGCTCGTCCGGACTGCACCGCTTGGAGAGAAATCCCTTGGCGCCGGTTTGCAGCGCCTGCTCGATGAGGGCGGGGCTGTCGTGAACCGAGAGCATCACTACAGCCAGACCGGAGGGGAGCTGCTTGAGCAGATCCAGCCCCGACTGGTCGGGCATCGAGATGTCGCAGACGCAGACCCTCGCCCCGCTGCCGGGCAGACCGGCAAGGGCGTCGCTGGCGGAGCCGAATTCGGCAACCACCTGCAGATCGGGCTCCAGATTGAGCAGTTGGGCAAAACCGGATCGGACGATCTGGTGATCGTCGATGAGGGCAATTTTTATCATGATGTCAGCCTGAAATTCGGTGCGTCATGACCATGACGCGGCCAACAAGATACCTGCCCCCCGAGTCAGGCTCAAGCAGCAGCAGGAAAAGGGGCTAAAAACCGGGGGGCAAGGTGCGCAAAGCTTGATCGGGATCAGCTGGCAAGGGCGAGCAAGCGGGCTGATCAACAGGGGATGACCAGCCCGGGGGACTCAGCGGTGCAGCTCGCCGGCGCGCTCCGGCTGATAGACCACTTCCAGAATTTCGACCTCGATGGTGCGACCGGCCGGGCCCGGCCAGGCGATGCTGTCGCCCACTTTCAGACCGAGCAGGGCGCTACCCACCGGCGCCAGTACCGAGATGTTGCTCTCGTCGCCCTTGGCATCGCGCGGGTAGACCAGGGTGAGGCAGAACTCGTTGCCGCTGCTCTGCATCTTGAAGCGTACCTTGCTGTTCATAGTGACCACGTCCGGCGGCATGTCGGCTGGTTCGCGGATCTCGGCGCGGTCCAGCTCCTCTTGCAGGGCCAGATGCTGCGGGTGGTTACCAAGCAGTTGTTCGATACGGTCCAGATCAAGGCTGGAGATAACCAGATGAGGTTGTTTCATAAGATATTCCTTATCAATAGCGGATAGGCCCATACCGGCGGGTGCAGGTTGGCCATCACACTGGGTGTTACAAAAATGGATTCAACAGGTTTAAGCGATTGAAAATGCCATGCCCCCAAGCGACTCGCGGCCGAAGGAGCGAGGCGGGGGCTCAGCAGGGTGTGAGCAAATGCGAGGAAATAGCGAGTATTTTCATGGGGCTACCATAACCATTCTGGCCGGCCTTGGCAACCGTGATTGAGTGACTACTCAGGAGCCTGATAGTTGTACTGACGGATGATCCGCGCCAATGTGCCATCATGGCGCATCTCGTCGATTACGGCTTGCCAGCGCTGCGCCTGTTTGAAGGGGAAATTCTTGTGAGCGGCCAGGAACAGTTGGGTGTTCATCAACACTTCCCCACGAACTAGCTGTTGTGATGAGCGTTTGTCTTGTTGTTGGGCATACAGGATGACATTCCATGCGGCGACCCAGGCATCAATGCGACCGCGATGGAGTTTATGAGCGTTTAGTTGCTCATCTGCCACTGTCTCTCCCCGGATCCCGATGCGTTGCTTGAGTAGGTGTTGACCAAACGAGTAGCGCAGCACGCCCACATCAAGGTTCTTCAAATCGCTGCTTTTCAGTGCTTTTGGGTGAAATCGGCGATCGCTGACGATCAAAAATTGCTCATCGAGGATGGGCGTTACCCACTGATAGAGGTGCTCTCGCTGACTGCTTCGCACGGGCGGTATCATCAAGACATCGGGGCGGTGAATTGTCTGGGTCAGTGCACGTGGAAGTGGCATCAGCTCGATGGTAAGCGGCTCGCCTAGACGGCGGGCTGCTTCCTCCATGATCTCGATACCCACCCCGCTGGGTTTACCATGGGAGGACTGAATGACGTAAGGGGGCAGCTCGGCCGCCACCAGCACAATAGCCTGGGCACCGGTGTTCACCAGCAACAACAGCAGGGCAAAAAAGGGCAGGCAGAGAGCGCGCATCAAGGTCGTAAGCCAGAGTCGAATATGCAGAGTGTAACATTCCTGCCTGCGTTGTCGTTGCACCTGCAGATGGGTTGGGATCTCAGTCGAAGAAATCCCGCAGATCGCGCACTTCGTAATCAGCGAGTTGCTGCCAGGGGAGCTGAGCAGGCAGCTTGCGCAGTGTCACCTCCATCCGGTAGCTGCGATAGCCGTCGAGACTGGCCGATTCGACCACCAGCGGGATCTGCCACTGACTCGACCAGAGAATGCGGGTTCGTTGCTGCCCTTCGCGCTTTTCATACCAGCGGGCCTGCTCGGGGGCGGCCTCATCCAGCGGGGTCATCCCCTCGATCAGTGCCGGGTTGACGAGATGGCGGATCCGCAGCCAGTCGGGCTTGAAGGCCACCTGGCCATACTCTTCCACCGGCACCTCAACCAGCTGGTTGTGCCAGCTGTCGGCATAACGCAGCTGAAGTTCACCCTCATCACTGCGGCTGACCCAGCGGGCTGCCATCTGGTGGGTAAAGTGCTTGTGGCCGGGGGTGGCGTCGTGAGTGGCGTGATAGGCGCGGGCAAGGGGTAGGGGAATGAGCCGCTGGCTCCACACCTGATTGCCCACGCGCAGCCACTTCTCTTGCCAGACACTCTCTCTGGCGATGCCATCGCTGCCGGTGTTCCGGTCGTGATAGCTGATCCGGGCGGCGAGATCCGGGGGGGTGTCGTCAGCATGCAGAGGGAAGGCGAGGGTGCTGCCAAGCAGCCATAACGAAAGCAAAAGTCGCATCATCATCTGTCGCTCGAAAGAGCCGGGGCCCGGGCCGCTGAGTCAATTGCTCAGATGCACCCAGGCCCCTGCTGCTTACAGGCCGAGCGCCTCCCGCAGTTTGCCAAACACCTTGGTGTTATCCAGTGTGCCTTTGAAGCGGTTGCTGCCGGCGCCATCGGCAAACAGCATCACATCGCCGCCGCCGTGGGTTTCCGATGTCAGTTTGACACCGGTCTCCTGCAGGTAGTCATTGGCCATCACTTGATCGCTGGTGAGGACCGGGCGTACATCGGGGCGGTTGGGGCCGTTACCGAACACCAGGGTGGTGAAGGGCTTGCCATCCACATCGTTCTGGGTCGAGCCATCGCCATTTTTAACCAGATCCAGCACCGGATTGCCCTTGGCGGAGTAGCCGTTAATGGTCATGGTGTGGTCATGGTCGGCGGTGACCACGATCAGGGTATTGCTGAGATCCACTTTACCCAGCGCCGTCTTGACCGCCTCATCCAGTGCCACCGCATCGGTGAGCGAGCGCTTGGCATTGGTGCCGTGCAGGGCGTGATCGATCCGGCCGCCTTCTACCATCAGGAAATAACCCTGACTGTTCTTGCTCAGCAGGTCGATCGCCTTGGCGGTCATTTCGGAGAGGGACGGCTGGGTATTGGCAGCCCCTTTGGCGACCCGATCCAGCTCGTAGTCGAGGTGGGATTTGCTGCTGAACAGGCCGAGCACCTTGCCGCTGGTGACCTTGGCCAGTTCACTTTGAGTGGTGACATAGCTGTATCCCTGCGCCTTCATCTCGGCGGTCAGGTCGCGGTTGTCATTGCGACCGCCCTTGTTGCTGGCGCTGTAGGGGGTCCAGTGGTTGGCACCACCGCCCATCAGTACATCGACCCCATCCCCAAGCGCCTGGTTGAAACCAGTTCCTCCCGGAACAGCTTGTGCGGCGATGTCATAAGCGGCATCCCGATGGCAGATGTGGGCGTAGGTAGCCGCCGGGGTCGCGTGGGTCAGCTCGGTGGTGGTGACGGCCCCGACCGATTTGCCTGCCGCCTTGGCCAGCTCCAGGATGGTGGGCTCCGGTTTGCCGTTATCGCTGCTGCAATTGTTGACGGTTTTGTTGCCATTGACGTCTTTGCCGGGGGCGACGGCTTTGGTGTCGCTGCTCATGGCGATCACCTCGTTGTTCATCTTGACCCCGGTGGTGTAGGCCGCCATGGAGGGGGCCGAGTCGGTGGTCTGGGCATCGTTGGAGAAGGTCTTGATGCGGGCACTGCGCGGCAGTTTCATCATCTCCAGATTGCCCTCTTCTCCCACCTTGAACAGGCGGGTGGCGGTGAGCACGGTGGGGCCCATGCCATCACCGATAAAGAGAATGACGTTTTTGGCATCACCGGCCTGTGCCTGGGAGGTTGCGCCCAGCGCACTGAACAGGGCGGCGCAGACCAGCGTGTGCTTGATGGATGTGTTCATCTGTTTGCTCATGAAAGTGCTCCTTACAGCTTGGCCGCAGCCTTGATCTTGCCGAACACGGCGGTGTTATCGAGTGAGCCATGGAAGCTGTCAGCCCCCTTGCCGATGGCGCCGAGGAAGACATCGGTGCCGCCGTGGGTCTCGTTGCCGATCTCGCCCACCTTGACCACCACTTCCTGGTGGTAGTCATTGGCGGAGACGGTGGCATCGTCGAGCGGGGCGACGCTGCTGCGCGGGCCATCTACCCGGTTGTAGCCGTTGCCAAAACCTATGATGGTGTAGGGCATGCCCTCGCTATCCTTGCTTGGCTCGCCAGTCTCGTAGTTCTTCACTAGCCCGAGTACGCCGGGATTGTCGGCGGTGGTCTTGCCGGTGCGCTTGGCATAGCCGTTGAGCACGAGCGTATGGTCGTGGTCGGCGGTGACCACGATCAGGGTGTTTTTCAGCTCGGGGTCGCTCTTTTTCACCTCGTCGATGGCGGCCTTGATGGCGTTGTCGAAGGCGATGGTGTCCTGCAGCGCCCGCTTGGCGTTGGTGTCGTGTAGGGCGTGGTCGATGCGACCCCCTTCCACCATCAGGAAGTAACCCTTCTCCTTGCCCTTGAGCTGCTTGATGGCAGCCAGGGTCATCTGGGCCAGTGACGGCTCGCTGGCAGGGCGGTCCAGGTCATATTTCATGTGACTGGAACCAAACAGTCCCAGCAGCGGCTTGCCCGCATCGGCCTTGTTCAGCTCATCCAGATTGCTGGCAAACTGGTAGCCCTTGGCCTGCATTTCGCTGATGAGGTTGCGGCCATCCTCCCGCTTGCCCTTGTCGGCTTTGGGCAGGAAGAAACTGCTGCCGCCACCGAGCACCACATCCAGCCCCTCCTTGAGGGCGCTGTTGTAGCCTTTGCCGCCCGGTACCAGCTGGGCGGCGATATCGGCCTCCAGATCCCGGTTGCAGATATGGGCATAGGTAGCCGCCGGGGTGGCGTGGGTCACCCGGGTACTGGTTACCACACCGGTACCGCGGCCATCGGCTTTGGCCAGCTCCAGCAGGGTAGTCACCGGCTTGCCGGCACTCTTGCTGCAGTCGCTCTCATAGGTGGCATCGCCGTCCATGCTGATGACGCCGTTGTTGCTCTTGACCCCGGTCATGTAGGCCGCCATGGAGGGGGCCGAGTCAGTGACCTGGGCATCGTGGGAGAAGGTCTTGATGAAGGCCGTCTCTGGCAGGGTATCGATGGTGAGATCACCCTCTTCGCCGACACCGTAGATGCGGGCCGCCGTCAGGGTGTTGAGGCCCATGCCGTCACCGAGGAAGAAGATGACGTTGGTGGGTTGGGCTGCGGGCTTGGTCGCCACCGTGTCATTGTCTGATTTGCAGCCGGCAGCCAGGGCGGCGCCGATCATCACTGCAAGTCCTGCCATTTTTCTCATTGGGGTTCGCTCCTTGTAAAACCTGAGCGCAGCCTAGAGGGGGCAGATGACACTTTTACTGACTATCGGTGACGGTTGTGTGAAAAAGTGATGAAAATGTTACACTATATCAATGTGTTATCTGTCAATTGAGTCAGTTGGCCCGGTCGCTTCCGGCAAGGTTGCTCCGCCTCGGCGGTTTGCTGATTTGATGAAGTGATGGCTAGAATGACCTGTCAAAATGTGCCCGCAGCAGGTAAAATGCGCCCCCTTCGTTCGATGCCCGCGGCAGAGCGCCTGTTGTTCCATGCGCGCGCCCGCAGCCCCCACAGAGAGTAACGGATATGTCCATCAACTGGTTCCCCGGTCACATGCACAAGGCCCGCAAAGAGATTGCCGAGGTCATGCCCCAGGTCGATGTGATCATCGAGATGCTCGATGCCCGCATCCCCTTCTCCAGCGAAAACCCGCTGGTGCCCGAGCTGCGTGGTGATACCCCGGTGATCAAGGTGCTGAACAAGGCGGACCTGGCCGATCCGGCGATCACCGATCTGTGGGTGGCACACATGGAAAAAGAGAAGGGGATCAAGGCGCTGCCGCTGACGCAACAAGAGCCGGAGAAGATCAAGCAACTGCTGACTCTCTGCCACGAGATGCTGCCGGAGCGCAACTTTGAGCTGCGCGGCGTGCGGGCGATGATCATGGGGATCCCCAACGTGGGCAAGTCCACTCTGATCAATACCCTGGCGGGGCGCATCATCGCCCGCACCGGCAACGAGGCGGGGGTGACCAAGTCCCAGCAGCGGATCAAGCTGGATAACAACGTTATCCTGACCGATACCCCGGGTTTCCTCTGGCCCAAGCTCAACCCGCCCTCCTGTGGTTATCGTCTGGCCATCACCGCGGCCATTAAAGACACTGTGTTCGACTATGCCGATATCGCCATGTTCGCCGCTGACTACTTCATCAAGGCCTATCCGGAGCGGATCAAGGCGCGCTACCAGATTGACGAGTTGCCCGAGACCGAGATCGAGCTGTTGGAGATGATCGCCCGCCAGCGGGCGTTTATGCGCAAAGGGGGGCTGGCCGACTTGCACAAGGCGTCCGAGATCCTGATTAACGAGTTCCGCTCCGGCTTGCTTGGCCGCATCTCGCTGGAGACGCCGGAGATGGTGAGCGTCGAGATTGTCGAAGCCGCCGCAGAAGCCGAGCAAAAAGCCAAAGAGAAGGCCGATCGGGAAGAGGAGCGTCAGGCCCGCGCCCGTCGCAAGTACGCCCGCAAGCGTCAGAAATAGTTATCCTCAGGCGTCCCGAGTTTGCCTGACAACGAGCGAGCTTGTGTGACCCAGATGACGAAACACGAAGAGGCGACCCCAGGGTCGCCTCTTCTGTTTTATCTGGTGAAGTGCCCGCCCACTTCTGATGGGGTGTCCGCGCTATCAAGCCATGCCATCAGCTAAAACGGTGGCGCGCTATTTCAAACAGCGACATATGAAGCGGGATCAGCTGTTGCCAGTCGCGGCGATAGCCGCCACCGGGCACAGCGGCGACAGGCAACCCATGCTGGATTGCACAGTCAAATACCATGGCATCGCGCAGGCGAACCCCTTCATCGCTCAGGGAGAGATAGCCAAGCTCGTCAGCATGATGCACATCGACGCCCGCCTGATAGAGGATGAGATCCGGCGAATAGAGCCGCAGTGCCAGCGAGAGTGCCTGTTGCAGTGTGGTGAGATAGGCATCGTCCGTCATGCCGCTTGGCAGCGGAAAGTCGAGGTGAGAGGCGGCTTTGTGATGGGGAAAGTTGTGTTCCCCATGGAGGGAGAGGGTGATGATATCGCGCCGTTCGGCGCACAGGGTCGCACTGCCATCTCCCTGATGCACATCGAGATCGACGATCAGCACCTGTTCACAGTGCCCCTCGTCGAGGCAAGCCTGCGCCGCAATCACCAGATCGTTGAACAGGCAAAAACCGCTGCCGTGATCGCGATGGGCGTGGTGATAGCCACCTGAGATCTGCAAGCCGCAGCCCTGCTCAAGTGCATGGCGGCTGGCGGCAACGGTGGCACCAACCGAACGCAAGGTGCGCTCCATCAGCATGGGTGACCAAGGAAAACCGATCTTGCGGATGGCGCGCTCTTCAAGCTGGCCGCTCAGGGCCGCCGCGACATAATCGGCATCGTGAATGCGACAGATTTGCTCCCAGGTTGCGGCCGGCGCTTCGCCAAGGGGGTAACCCTGCACCTGCAGGCGCTCAAACAACCCCTGATACTTTGCCAGCGGGAAGCGATGACGCTCGGGTAGCGTCAGGGAGGAGTAGAGAGGGTGATAGAAAATGCGCAACGACATGGTGCCATTCTCCCTGGCAAGGTGGCGCTTTCTATATATGAAATCAGCAGATGAATCCATATATGTACTCCCTATATAAAGGGGAAGTGGCAGCGCATAAATCAAGACGCGTCGTGAGTGAGACCGCAGGATATGGAAAAGGGGAGCTTGGCTCCCCTTTCAGTCAATATCCCAGCTCGGTTTATTGCTGCTGGATAACCCAGATCTGGAAGGCTTTGCGGGTTTCCGCATCGGCCTTGTTGTACCAGTTTTGCAACTGGGTCAGCGCTTCCGGATTGCTTTGAGCCTTGCTAGGGGCAACCTGAACCGGTGCGCTAGCGGCAGCCATCACGGCAGCAGTAGAGACGGCAACGGTTTTGGGCTGGTTGAAGGCTTTGCCCATGTTGATCAGCTCTTGCTGATAGTCACGGGTCAGCTGGAAGCCTTCTACTTTCGGCATCACGAACTGTTCGCTGCTCACTTGCTGGCCTGTGACCTTGTCTTTCAGCGCTACTTTCTGCTCTTTGACAAACTGCTTGGCTTCGGCTTCGTTGCGGGGCTTTTTATAGTCCAGCACCAGCTGCTGATTGTCGGCGGCGGTGAAGTTCAGCACCAGCGGCTCGGCGGTGACCAGCTTGATATCGCTGCGGCTGGAGTAGTTGCCTTCAAAAGCGACGACCAACTGGTGTTTGCCGGCAGAGAGGGGGAAGATACTGGTTTTGTCGAGCAGCTTGGGGTTGATGGATTGACCATCGATCAGCTGGACGACATAGGGGTTGGTCACTTCCAGTTGAGCATCAGCCAGGGCGCTACCGGCCCACAACAGACCAGCCAGTGCCGGTACCAGAACAGTCAGTTTCATTTCATCTCCTTGAACAGTCAGGCGATTGCCCACTGAAAACAGGGGCTTATTTTTACAGGTTTAGTCTACTGCGGCAATGGCTCTTTCTGGTGGTCAACGTTCGCTCCGCTGTCAGTTTTTCTATCAATAATAACCGGATTATTTATTCGATCCGCCGTGTAAACGGGGGGAGGGCATCAAGCAACCCCTTGCCATAACGTTTGGTCAGCAGGCGGCGGTCGAGAATGGTGACCCGTCCCCGATCAGCCTCTTTGCGGATGAGGCGGCCACAGGCCTGGATAAGTTTGCGCGATGCCTCCGGCACTGTCAGTTGCAGAAACGGGTTGCCGCCTCGCTGCTCCACCCACTCGGCGGTAGCTTCCTCGACCGGTGAGTTGGGTACCGCAAAGGGGAGCTTGGTGATGACCAGATTGGTAAGGTAGTGACCCGGCAGATCCAGCCCCTCCGAGAAGCTGCCGGTACCAAACAGGATGCTGGCCTGACCGCCATCGCATTTTTGTTTGTGCAGGGTGAGCAGGGCATTGCGGGAGGCTTCCCCCTGCACCAGCAGTGACAGTCCCTTGGCTCGCAAGCCAACGGCCACCTCATTCATCTGGCGGTAGGAGGAGAAGAGCACCAGACTCGCCTCTTTGCCGGCCAGAATACGTGGCAGTACGCTGATGAGCTCGTTGGTAAAGGCTGGCGAGTTGGGTTCGTGCTCCATCTTGGGCAGATAGAGCTCGGCTTTCTGATAGTCAAAGGGGGAGCGCAGGCGCAGATAGCGGGTACCGTCGTGCTCCTTGAGCCCCACCTGATGGCGAAAATAGCTAAAGGAAGAGAGGGCGGTGAGGGTCGCGGAGACCAGCACGGCCCCCAGACATTTCGACCAGAGCCACTCCTCCAGCAGATACCCCACTTCAATCGGTGAGGCGTGCAGCCAGATATCGCCGTCATCGCTCTTGGCCATCCAGCGGGCGAGCGGGGTTTTACCGGTCGGGACATGGCGCCCCAGCATCTCCCAGAGGGCGCAGAAACTCTCCAGCCGTTGCAGATGAAAACCGCTCTCTGCCAGCAGAGGTTCGGCCTCCTTGCGGCGGATCTCACCATCTTTCAGCGCTTCACCTATGGCCCCTTGCATCCGATCCAGCGCCCGCAGCGCCTTCTTGCTCGACTCCTTGAGATTCTCCGCCAGCATGGGCAGGGGATCCGGCAATACCCCTTCGGCGAAGCGGTAGTGGGGTTCACTGCCAAACAGCCGATCGTTGGCGCTGAGCCACTGCTCGACAGCCTTCAGATCGGGCTGGATGGAGGCCAGTGCATCCTGCAGTTTGAGTTGGGGGTCGAGCAGGCTCTCCTTATTAAGAGTTCGCGCCAGCTTGCCTGCACTTTGTACCAGCTTCTCCAGCCAGCGGCGGGAGCCTTTGACGCTGGCCGACGCAGCGCCGTGATCCCGGGCGATAGTGGGCAGGTGATGGGCCTCATCCAGCACATAGATGCACTCATCAGGGGGCGGCAGAATGATGCCGCCGCCCATGGTGAGATCGGAGAGCAGCAGCGCATGGTTCACCACCAGCACATCGGCGCTCTCCATGTCGTTGCGGGCGCGATGAAAAGGGCAGTGCTGGTGATGGCTCAGCGCCTTGTTGCAGGTGTGGCGGTCGGCGGCGATGCGATCCCAGCAAGTGTCGGGAATGGGCTCCGGCCAGTTGTCCCGATCCCCGTCCCATTTGCCATTGGTGTAGGCCTGCCACAGGGCCTGGTAGCGATCCTTGTCGCTGTCAGATGGTTTGGATTTGCTCAGACTGCCAAAGTCGAGCTCGAAGTTAGCCATCTCGGCACCACTGGCTGCCTGCTCCAGCAGATGCTCGCAGCAGTAGCGCTGACGCCCCTTGACCAACATAAAGCGAAACGGCAGCTCGCTATGGCGGTGGTAAAAAGGGAGGTCTTTGTGGATCAGCTGCTCTTGCAGGGCCACGGTGGCGGTAGAGATCACCAGCTTCTTCTGGGTGAGCCGCGCCACCGGGATGGCACCTTGCGCATAAGAAAGAGATTTGCCTATACCGGTTCCTGCTTCGGCAACCAGGATCCGGCGCTGTTTGTCGTACTCGCCGGTCAGGGTTTTGGCTATCTCTGCCACCAGAAAGTTCTGCTCTTTGCGCGGCACAAAACCGGGTAATCCATCCGAAATCTGACGATAGGTTTGACGAATGGTGGCTTTAAGGCGAGTAGAGAGCATGAAGAGAAGGCCAGTTAAGGGTTAATCGAAGGACAAGGATACCCGCAACCCCTTGGTGAGGTCGAGGCAGCAGCCATTATCACGGCAGTTTTACGCTGATCAGACCACTTTGGTTGTTTATCAGGTAGTTGGCGTTATTTGCATGCAAAATAGACTATTTGAGTCCAAATAATCAGCAGGATTCATTGTAAACGTTTTCCTTTTGCCTTGCAGTCAGGTGAGACTTGGCTCACATTTTTGCCTCCATGACTATGGTTTCCGTAAAAAGTTCCAAGTTTTTTCATTGCGGTTCAAAAAATCCGGTGCTAGTCTCGGCGGCATAGTGATGCAAAGAACATCGCTAACACAGGGAATAACAACAACTTAGTGTTTAATTACAGTAGGCATTGGAAACTATGAAAAAGACAATTCTGGCTATTGCTATTCCGGCTCTGTTTGCATCCGCAGCCAACGCTGCCGTTGTTTATGACAAAGACGGTGTGACCTTCGACGTATACGGCCGTGTACAGGCTAACTACTACGGAGATCACAACAAGGCTGTTGGCGCCACTGATGACGCCTATAAGTTCGATACTAAAACTGGTAACACTGTTTTCGTGCCGGGCAGCGCTGCTAGCTACCAAGACGTAGATGGTGAACTGGTTGGTTCTTCCCGCCTGGGTTGGTCTGGCAAAATCGCCCTGAACAACACTTGGTCTGGTATCGCCAAGACCGAGTGGCAAGTCTCTGCTGAGAACTCTGACAACAAGTTCAACTCTCGCCACGTCTATGTCGGTTTCGACGGCACTCAGTACGGTAAGATCATCTTCGGTCAGACCGATACCGCTTTCTACGACGTACTCGAGCCGACCGATATCTTCAACGAATGGGGCGATGCAGGTAACTTCTACGACGGTCGTCAGGAAGGCCAAATCATTTACTCCAACAGCTTTGGTGGCTTCAAAGGCAAACTGTCTTATCAGACCAACGATGAAAAAGCTGTTGTAGTTACTGACGTAGGTCAAGGTATCAAAGAGAAAGCCGTATATGGTGACAACGTTAAGCGTAACTATGGTTATGCTGCTGCTGCCAGCTACGACTTCGACTTCGGCTTGGGCTTCAACGCAGGTTACGCCTACTCCGATCTGGAAAATTCTGTAACCAGCACCACTGGCGACAAGAAAGAGTGGGCTCTGGGTGCACATTACGCCATCAACGGCTTCTACTTCGCTGGTGTTTATACCCAAGGCGACCTGAGCTATGACACCACCACCGGTGGTGACAAAGACAAGGGCCGTGGCTACGAGCTGGCAGCTTCCTACAATGTAGACGCGTGGACCTTCTTGGCTGGCTACAACTTCAAAGAAAGCAAAGTCGCTTCTAATGCCGCTGGTGCACAGTACAAAGATTTGGTTGATGAAACTCTGTTGGGTGTCCAGTACGCTTTCACTCCGAAGCTGAAAGCTTACACCGAGTACAAAATCCAGAGCATCGAGAAGCTGGACGACGAGTGGACTGTTGCTCTGCAGTACAACTTCTAATAAGTTGCACATGAGTAATATCCTGGCTTGAGTCTTTGACCAAGCAACGAATGGCCGAGATAATATCTCGGCCATTTTCTTTTTTGGCGACTACGTACTGGCGTCATGATGAATCGCCGGATTGCTGTGTTAAGTGATATTTGGCAAACCATCAGTCTCGATTAATCTCTCCTGCTTCCTGCTTCCTGCTTCCTGCTTCCTGCTTCCTGCTTATCTCTTTGATGGGGAGGGCACTGCTCTCCTTTACGTCATACAGTCATTGCTCGCAGCAGCTTGGTTTGACCGTGAGTATCTGGCTGCCCTTGCAAGGGGCGGTGCTATTTGCGTGGATTGTGCGGATATTGAGGGGGCATACTTGGGATGTGATGCAGTACAGTAGGGGGAGATTGTGAGGCCAATCAGCGGTAGGTACTTGATGTGTCGCCGCTCGCGACTGAGTTAGCGTTGAAATCGGTAATAAACAAAAAAGGGAAGATGCCTGAGTATCTTCCCTTTTTGGTGATATGAGCGGTGACTGCTTTTGCAGGATCAGCCGTGTTGGCGGCGGTCGTTGGCCTGGGCCAGTAGCATGCGGCTTTCACGCAGGAACTGGTCGGCGTGTTCGCCGAAGAAACCGGAGACTTGCGAGAAGGCCTCTATGAAACCGTCCCTGTCCCCCCGCTCCAGCAGCCCCAGCGCTTCGCCGAAGTTTTGGTAGTAGCGGCGGATCATCGCCAGATTCTGCGGTGACGACAAAATGATGTCGGCATAGAGGTGGGGATCTTGGGCAAACAGCCGCCCTACCATGGCCAGCTCCAGCCGGTAGATGGGGGAGCTCAAACTCAGCAGACGATCCAGATTGGCCTGCTCCCGGGAGAGGTGCCAGCCATAGGCAAAGGTGGCGAAGTGACGCAGCGCTTGAATGAGGGTCATCGCCTCATCGTGGGCCTTGGCTTCCACCTGTTGCAAGCGGGCGCCCCAGATGGTCATCTGATCCAGCAGCCATTGGCTGGCGGCGGGGTCACGACCCTGGCAGCAGACGATCACCTGCTTGGCGAGACTCGCCACATCCGGCCCGAACATGGGGTGCAGTCCCAGTACCGGCCCTTGGTGCACCGCCAGCATATGTTCGAGCGGCGCCGCTTTCACGCTGGTGACATCGACCAGCAGGCAGTGGGCGGGCAGGTTGCCGAGGCGGTCGATGATCTGGCAGGTGATATCGATGGGCACCGCCACCATCACCAGACCGGCTCCGGCGAGGATCTCGTCAGCGCGCGACCAGTCGGCTTGTTCCAGCGTCTCGACCCGATAGCCTGAGAGGCTGAACATATGACCGAACAGCCGACCAAGCTGGCCATGACCACCGATGATGACCACCTTGTCAAGATCCGGCTTTATGCATTTGAAGCCTGTATCTTTCTCGCTGGCATAAGATTCACGCATCACCCGGCGCAGCACGTCTTCGATGAGATCGCCGGGCACCCCCAACTGCTCAGCCTCGGCGCGGCGGCGGGCCAGCATGCTCGCTTCCCGATCCGGTGCATAGATGGGCAGGCCGTGGCGGCTCTTTACCTCACCCACTTCTCCCACCAGGGCCAGACGGGCGGCCAGCAGATCGATCAGCTGCTTGTCCACCGCATCTATCTTGTCCCTGAGTACGTTCAACTCTTCAGCCATATCCAGTCCCTGCTGGCGCCGCGAGCGGCGGCGCCCTGAAAATCAAGATGCAACAAGGTATCACGGCGTGAGCGGTTTGATGCCACCACTAGTGATACCTCGATTGTTCAATAGGTTACGACAAGATACCACGGCTTACCGTGCAGTTCTGCCCTTGAGGGGGTCAGCCAGCTGGTTGTGGCAGCGGTCCAGCAGGGTAGCGGTGGTGTCCCAGTCGATGCAGGCATCTGTGATGGAGACCCCGTAGCGCATCTGCTCCTTGGGCTGCTCGCTGGACTGGTTTCCCTCGAACAGGTTGGATTCGAGCATCACCCCGATGATGGAGCGGTTGCCCTCCTGGATCTGGTGGATGACGTTGTCGGCCACCTTGGGCTGCAAACGGTGATCCTTGCTGGAGTTGCCGTGGCTGCAATCCACCACAAGGCTCGGCAGCAGGCCCGCTTTCTCCAGCGCCTCTTCCGCCAGCGACACGTTGACCGAGTCGTAGTTGGGATGTTTGCCGCCGCGCAGGATGACGTGGCCATCCGGGTTGCCCTGGGTCTGCAGCAGCGCAACCTGGCCCTGCTGGTTGATCCCCATAAAGGCGTGAGGGGAGGAGGCCGCCTGCAACGCATTAATGGCAGTCCCCAAGTTGCCGTCTGTGCCGTTCTTGAAGCCGACCGGCATGGAGAGGCCGGACGCCATCTCCCTGTGGGTCTGGGATTCGGTGGTGCGGGCGCCAATAGCTGACCAGGAGAAGAGCTCGGCCAGGTATTGCGGGCTGATGGGGTCGAGCGCTTCGGTGGCCAGCGGCAACTCCAGCTCCGCCAACCAGCAGAGCAGCTCGCGGGCACGGTGCAGCCCCAGCTCCACATCGAAGGTGCCATCCAGATTGGGGTCGTTGATAAAGCCTTTCCAGCCGACTGTGGTGCGCGGTTTCTCAAAGTAGACCCGCATGACAATGTAGAGAGCGTCCTGATAGGCATCATGCAGCGCTTTGAGTCTGGTTGCGTACTCTTTGGCGGCGTCCATGTCGTGGATGGAGCAGGGACCACAGATCACCAGCAGCCGGTGATCGCGGCGGTGAATGATATCGGCGATGGTATTACGGGCCCCTTGCACGAATGCCAGCGCCTTGTCGGAGATGGGTAACTTCTCCTTGAGCTGGGCAGGCGTGATCATCACTTGTTCGGACTGGATATGGATGTTGTTCAGGGGGTCTCTTTGCATGATTTCATTCTCTCTACTGTATTAAGCCAAAAGCGGTTGTACCTATATATTTACACTGGTACCTGCTTTGTTACGCAACCGCCATCACCTTACCAAGGAAAAACAAACAATCAAGTGAAACTAGTGGGTTTACCGCTAAAAAGTCAGATAAAGGAGCTGCTATATAGCGCGAACAGGAATAATACAGAGGGTTTTTCGGAGGGTTAATGGCTTTTGTGTAATTTAAAGTTTACGACTTGAGGGCGTAAGGCTTCGTTGCCCAGCTGTTTAACCACAGTAAATGGTATCTCTGGGAGACTGCAACGCGATGGCAATGATGGTGTGAGGTGGCTATCTGGTCAGCCATAGAAAGAGGGAGCCATCATGGCTCCCTTTGCGGTAGGAAGGGGGATCCCGTCTGGTTGCGGGTCAGCGCTTCTGTTTTCCCTGCAGCTCTTTGTTCAGGCGAGTGAGCATCCCCTGGGTGACCAGCACTATGCCCTGCTCGGAGCGGTGGAAGCGACGTGCATCTTCATCGGCGTTTTCACCGATCACCGTGCCTTCCGGCAGTTTGCACCCCTTGTCGATCACCACCCGGCGCAGTCGGCAACCGGCACCAATCTCCACACCCGGGAAGATAACGGCCTGATCCAGAGTGCAGAAGGAGTCGACCCGCACATTGGTAAAGAGCACCGAACTCAGGATGAAAGAGCCACTGACGATGGTCCCCCCGGCAAACATGGAGTTGATGGTCATGCCGTGCTGACCGTTTCGGTCCTGCACGAACTTGGCGGGAGGAGTCATGTTCTGACTGGTCCAGATGGGCCAGTCCTGATCGTAGATATCGAGCTCCGGCGTGACGGAAGCGAGATCCATATTGGCCTCCCAGAAGGAGTCCACGGTGCCCACATCGCGCCAGTAGGGGCGGCGATCCGGACAGCAGCCGACACAGGACATGCCAAACGGGTGAGCGAATGCGGTGCCCTCTTTCACCACGCGGGGGATCACGTCCATGCCGAAATCGTGATGGGACTGCTCGTTGGCAATGTCCTCTTCCAGCAGCTGATAGAGATACTCCGCATCGAAGATATAGACGCCCATTGAGGCCAGCGCGGTGTCGGCCTTGCCCGGCATGGCGGGCGGGTTGGCAGGCTTTTCGACGAAGGCATTGATCTTGCGATCATCATCCACCGCCATTACCCCGAAGGAGCTTGCTTCACTGCGTGGCACCTCGATGCAGGCAACGGTCACTTTGGCGCCCATATTGACGTGGTCGAGCAGCATGGCGGCGTAATCCATCTTGTAGATGTGATCGCCTGCCAGCACCACCACATATTTGGGGGCGTGATCGCGGATGATATCCAGATTCTGGTAGACCGCATCGGCGGTACCCCGATACCAGTTCACCTCATCCACCCGCTGCTGGGCAGGGAGCAGATCGATAAACTCGTTCATCTGGTAGCGCAGGAAAGACCAGCCCGATTGGAGATGGCGCAACAGGCTGTGGGATTTGTACTGGGTCACGACACCGACCCGACGGATGCCGGAGTTGATGCAGTTGGAGAGCACGAAATCGATGATGCGGAATTTGCCGCCGAAATGAACGGCAGGTTTTGCACGGTTGTCGGTTAACTGTTTGAGGCGACTACCCCGCCCTCCTGCGAGTACCAAAGCCATGGTCTCGTTCAGCAACTGTCTGGATTTTGCTGTATTGGCAGGTTGTAACAACATCTCATATCCCTTTGTAGATAAATCACTACAATGTTGCCTCCTTTGAGCCCTAAAGAAAGTGCTTTCAGTCACATTTTATGGTTTCTGACGTAATAAAATGACCTTTTTGTTATTAAAAATGACGGGTTGATCCGTCATTGCTTTCAATATGGTCAGTTGTCAATTGAAGCGAGCCGAGTACCAAAAGGGGCGGCGAGAGACCGAGAGGAGGGATGAAAAAGCCCCTGCCAATGGTTGGCAGGGGCCCGGTTTGTTGAGACCCGGTGAGCCGGGTCTGATTAACAAGGTTCAGGCTGCGTTGGCCAGTGGCTCCTCGTTCTTCTTCTGGTAGGCCTGCGGGGTGAGCCCAAGCAGCTCCTGCACGGTCGAGGCGACGGTAATGGAGGAGACGGTGCCCACCAGGATCCCGGCAAACAGGGTGAAGGAGAAGCCGTAGAGGGCGTCACCGCCAAACAGCAACAGAGCGCCCACGGTAAACAGGGTGGTGCCCGAGGTGATCATGGTGCGACTGAAGGTCGCCTTGATGGCCACATCGGAGCATTCGTGGATGCCCATCTGGGTACGCGAGCTCAGCAGATCCCGCAACCTGTCCGAGATGACGATGCTGTCGTTGAGGGAGTAGCCGATCACCGCCATCAAACCGGCGATGATGTTCAGATCGAATTCGATCTGAAAGAGTGACAGCAGCCCCAGCGCCACGATGGCATCATGGACCACCGAGAGCAGGATGCCGATGGCCTGACGCCACTCGAAGCGAAACGCCAGATAGGCTGACATCGCCAGCGAAGCGACCAGCACCGCCAGCATACCCTGCTGGAACAGTTCGGCACCCACCTGAGGGCCGACGATGGTGGTGCGCAGCAACTCGACCGGCATCCCCAGCTGTTGGGTCAGCATGGTGGCGAGATCTGCCGCAGGCCAGGGCAGTTCGTGGGGGGGCAGCTTGATCAGCCACTCGCCGGGAATACCGGCCGAGCTCAGCTCAACGGCTCCCGCCAGCGGGGAGACCAGCATGGCATTGAGCTCATGGGCTTCTTTCAGGGTCTGGATATGAAACTCCAGCAGGATCCCGCCGGTAAAATCGAGCCCCAGTGTCAGGCCGTTCACCAGCAAGATGGCGACGCTGGCCACGGTCAGCAGGATGGAAGCCCACAGGCCAATATAACGCCAACGGGTCAGCCCCATGGCAACGATCATTTTCAACATAATTCTCTCCTTGGCCAGCCAGCATCTGGCTGTTGGCCCATCACGACGTGCCGTGACACGCCGGGAAAATAGTGTTCTGCTTTGGCCGCTCCGGCCATATCCATGGCCGATGGCGCAGCCAAAGCCGCTCATCAGAGGGACTGCTATCCCGTTACACCTTCAGCGTGCGCTCGCTGCTGCGTCCCCAGAGGGGGTTGATGATGGCGCGCGTCCCCCAGATCCCGGTGATCATGCTGGAGAGCAGACCCAGGATGAGGGTGATGGAGAAGCCCTGCAGCGGACCGGAGCCGATGGAGTAGAGCACTACAGCGCAGATGAGCGTAGTGATGTTGGCATCGAAAATGGTGTGGAAGGCGGAGCGATAGCCAAAGTCGATGGCGTTGGCCAGTGAGCCCCCTTCTCGCAGCCGGTCCCTGATCCGCTCGAAGATCAGCACATGGGTATCCACCGCCATGCCCACCGTCAGCACCAGACCGGCGATCCCCGGCAGGGTCAGCACGGCGCCCGGCAGCACTGCCAGCATGCCGACCTGCATCAACAGGTTGGCGACCAGCGCCGTGATGGCAACCCAGCCGAATTTGCGGTACCAAGCCATCATGAACAGCATCATGCCCGCCATGCCGAAGGCCAGTGCGGTGAAGCCCGCCTCAATATTCTGCATCCCCAGCGTCGGGCCAATACTGCGTTCTTCCAGGATCTTGAGCGGGGCGGTGAGGGCGCCGGCACGCAGCAGCATGGCCAGCTCTTGCGCTTCCGGCAGACTGCCAATGCCGGTGATGCGGAACTGGTTGCCAAGGGCGGTCTGGATGGTGGCGACGTTGATCACCTCGCTCTGGGCGCGCAGTTTGCCCTGAGCGTTGGTCTTGTACTCGGTGAAGACGGTCGCCATCGGCTTGCCCACATGCTGGCGGCTGAACTGGTTCATCTTGCTGCCACCCAGGGTGTCGAGCACGATATTAACCTGGGGCTGGCCCATCTCGCCCATGTTGGCGCGGGCATCGACGATGTGCTCGCCGGTCAGTACCGGCTTGCGTGCCATGCCGACGGCCTGACCGTTGCGATCGGCGATATAGAAGTGGCTGTCGGCTTTGGCCTCGTAGAAGGCCAGCGAGGCGGTGGCCCCGATCACCTCTTTCGCCTGCTTGGGGTTGTGCACCCCGGGCAGTTCGATACGGATGCCATCCTGCCCCTGACGCACCACTGAGGCCTCGACGATGCCGAGTTCGTTGATCCGTTTTTTCAGGATCGACAGGTTCTGGGTCACGGCGTTGTTGACCAGCAGGGTACGCTCCGCCTCGCTCAGCACCAGTTTCAGGTCATTGCCGGAGCGGGTCAGCTTCCACTGATCCTGACGGGTACCGGCACTCTCCTTGATGATGGCGAGCCAGCTCTCCTGTTCGGCGACCTCCGGCAGGGTGACGGCTACGGCGCCCTGTGCGCTGCGCGTGACGCTGGCGCCGCGCAGATTGGCTTCACGGAAGCGGGTGCGCAGGGTATCCACCAGATTCTTGGTCTGATTGTCGATGACAAAGTCCACGTCCACCCCGATCAGCAGCTGGGAGCCGCCACGCAGATCGAGTCCCAGCTTGATGGGGTCGGCGCCGAGTCGGGTGATCCAGGCCGGCGCGTTGGAGTGAAACTCCAGGGTGAGAGCGGCACTGTCGACCCCTTGCTGCTCCAGCAACTGCTTGGCGCGCTGCTGTTCGCCCTGGCTGGCAAAGACCAGCTCGACCCGCTCAGGTTGCTCAAGGACCTTGAGCGGGGTCAGGTGTTTGTCGCTCAGCAACATCTGCTGCTGAGCGGTCAGGCGCTGCTGTCCGTGCAGGCCGAGGGAGGGCTGCTCACCAAAAAAGGTGGGCAGGGAGTAAAAGGTAAAGGTCAACAGCATCAACAGCAGCAGTGCGTACTGCCACTTGCTCATGCGGTTGAGAACGGTGCGATTGCTCTTTCTCATGGCAAACAAGCCTCTGTCAGGAGAATGGTGCCCGGGCCGATAGCAACAAGGCTCGGCAAGGCGCAAAAAATGGGATGCATCAGATGCGGATCAGGCAGTTGCCGGATCCGTCAGGAAGAGGAGATGAGCAAACAGTGGATGTGCCAGCCCCTCCGGGGTCAGGCGCTCAGATAGCTCTGGGTGAAGCGGTATTGCAGATGTTGGCGCTGTAGATGGCGCCGGTGGATCGCGCCAAAGCGATCGCGAAAACTCTGTTTGTGATAGAGCTCGGGGGTCAGCATCAGCCAGCCGAGCAGCAACAGCAGGATGGCCTGGGCCGACCAGCTCTGGATCAGCTCGTAGACCACACTCTTGGGCTGGTTGTCACTGCGCAGGGATTGTTCGAGACGCAGCAGGTGATTCTGATGGCTGCCGACAAACTTGATGATGCCATCATCGCTGTCGCTAAGCTGATTGAACACCTGAGTCTGCTGCTGTTCACTCTGGGGCGATGCGGGTAGCAGCGGGCCTTCCATTCGGGCGATGGAACAAAGCAGGGTGAGGGCGATAACCAGAGTTACCAGCACCAGTTTTACTTTGTCGATAAGGCGCAAAAGTTAATTCCCGATAAATAGAGAGGGCAAACTACCACATGCGCCCGGTTTGAACAAGGTTGCCCCGGGCGCATGGCACCATTCGGTGCTGGCTGTCAGCTGCCGCTCATCTGCTTGAAGTCGCGGGCATAACCCTTGAGCAGGGAGTAGAGATGGGCCCGCTGGGAGATATCCAGCGACTGGCTCATGGCGCTCAGCCAGTTGACGGTACGCTGGCGCGACTGTTCGGTATAGCCGGTAAAGCGGCCATCCATCAGCCCATCCCCCTCGGCCAGCAGGTCAGTCAGCTCGCGGGTAAAGTCGGGACTCTGGCGCTGCTTCATCAGCCTGTCCAGCTCCTGGGTCCAGGACTCCTGAAACTCGAGCCAGGGGGGCATCAGCTCGTATTGCCATTCGGCCCACTGGGCCACCAGTGGTGCCTGTGCCGGTTTCACCTCGCCAATCCAGAACTCGAGCCGCTTGTTCATCTTGTCGCGAAACTCTGCCAGCATCTGCTCTTTGGGCTCAGTGGCAAAGTCCTTTTGCCGCTCCTGTTGCCGCTTGACCCGATCGGTCATAAAGCGGGCCACCTGCTCATCGGTCAGGGTGCGCGCCAGCCTGACCGCGCGGGGGATAGTATTTTCCAGCGTGCGGGTCAGGCTCTGCTGCACCGCATCTAGGTTGGTCGAGATCTGCTCCGGCGTCATGGGGCTGGCCACCGCCTTGGCCAGCACATCGAGATCCTTGGCGTAGCGCGGCAGCTCGTGCTGGCGATGCCAGGCCATCAGCCCCTTCACTTCGCGGCTGAGCAGATCCTTCTGCGAATAGGAGAGGGCAAAGTAGTCATCCAGCTGCCAGATGATGGCGGTATCGAGCCAGTAGTAGATCACCCGGGTGGAGCAGCCGGTCAGCAGCAGGCCGATCAGCAGCAGACCCCAGGTTTTCGGCTTGTGCCAGCGCACCTTGTTTATCATCTGTTACTCCAGTCGTTGCCGGTTGATGGCGATCAGGGTGTCATAGTCGAGTGAGGGCTGTTGCTCTGCCATCAGCAGGGCCCAGAGCAGGCCGATATAGTCGACCCAGGGTAAAAATGCCTCGCTCTGAAAATCAGGCCACTGGTGGCGCGGCAGGGCCTGCAGATAGTGCGCTTCCAGCGCGTCGCGCCGCTCGGCGGGCCACTCATGGGTGCGCTGGATGCTGGCGAGCTCAAAGCCGGGGTGACCTGCCGCGCCATACTCCCAGTCGATGACCCAGGGTTTGCTTCCCAACAAGTTAGCCGGATTGAGATCATGGTGGCAAGGGCGCCAGCAATCATTTGGCTCACTGCTGGCGAGCAAGCCCCGCTCCAGGGCGGGCAGCCAAGAGGGAATGCGGGCCAGTCGGGCGCGATAGCCCGCCGCGTGGGCTCGCACCGCCATCACCACCGCAGGTAGCGGCAGGCGATGGAGCTTGCGCAGCACCTCAGCCAGCAGACGGGGCTGATCGGCTTCCGGTGGCGCCGCGTGTACCCAGTTTGGCTTATCGCACCATTCGAGCAGCATCAGACCGCTGGCGGGATCGCCATAGTGGCAAGACAGTGCCAACCCTTCGGCCATCGCCCCCTGATAAAGCTGCCACTCGGTGGGACGGTCGATGCCAAGGCGCACCGGGTCGGAGTGGCCCTGACGCAAAAAGTAACTGCGCCCCGAGGGGAGGCGCAGTCGATAGTTGCAGTTGGTCAGGCCTAACCCGAGTGGTTCCAGCTGCCCCTCCCGCCAGGGGGCGGGCAGGCTGGCCAGTAGCGGATCACAGTTGCCTGTCTGCGGGAGCCTGTTACCAGCCAAAGGTGGATTTCTTCGCCTGTTTGCGGATCTCTTTCTGATCGGCCCACAGCAGTTCGCCGTTTTGCAGATCCATCAGGTTCATGGTCATCTGGTAGTAGACATCCTTCACCTTGCCATTGTCTTTGACGATGCTGGCGAGGTTGCCATAGACCATGTAGCGGGCACCGGTCTGCTTGCCCAGACGCACCATGGAGGCAGGATCCACCATGCCGCTGCTCTGCTGGTATTCGAGCTGCTGCTTGACGGCGGCCACCTTGCTCATGTCGACGAAGCGGAACTTGCCGGCCCGCAGCAACTTGGTGCGGATGGTATCGGTGATGGCTTCGGTATCGATGTGCTCGGAGGTCTTGTTGCGGATGGAGTCCATAAACATCACCGGACGACCGCCTGCGGTGATCTCGCTGGTGGCAGGGGAGGCGAGCATGGAGTCCGCCATCTTGTCGGCGATGGCCTGCAGGTCGCTTGAGCCGTAATCGACGGTGACCGTTTCAGTTTCAGTGGGATCGCCATAGCTGACGGTGGTGCTGGAGCAGCCGCCCAAGAGCAAAGCGCCGGTCAGGATCAGCAGGGCATGATTCATTTTCATCAGTAGGATTCCTCAATCACTTCGCGTACGTAAATCCGGTAACCCTGCGCCGCCGGGCTGGGCGCCAGGGCCGAGAGGGTGCGGGTCTGATAGCCATGCAGCTTGATGGGGGTCCAGCCGCGGCCATCGCTGGCGACCTCCTGACCGGCCTCATCATACCAATAGAAGATATATTGCAGCTTGTTATCGCCGCGCTGGGTGCTGGCGGCAGCCACATTGACCTGCAGCAGGCCATTTTGCTGGCGGCGGCTCAGCTCGGTCAGGGTGACGTTGACGTTTTGATGCTGCTCCAACGTGGGAGCACCGCCCGCCGGGCCATAGAGCGCGACGCCGGAGGTGTTGGTGGCGCAGCCGGTCAGCAGCAGCGCGAGCCCGAGGGCCAACCCGTATGCTTTCATCTTGCTCTCCTTAATCGGGGTGAGTGGGGCCGCGTGTGTGCCTGCCCGGTTAATTGTCTTGCTCATCTCTCTTCGCCGTCTGCTCAGAGCGGCATCACCCGGGTGGTCAGACCGGCGCCTAGGCGCTGTACCCAGACCAGGGTGGTGCGTCCCTTGTGGATGGTGAGCGGCAATTGCCGCTGCGCTGCCCCTGCGCCCAAGGTGAGATTGATGTCACCTGCCGGCACCATCCCCTGCCAGCTCGATGCCTGAGCTGGCAGCGTCAGCCAGCTGCGGGTATCGGCCCGCTCGGAGAGGGTGTTGAAGATCCCCACCAGAATATTGCCCACATCGCCCCCCTCTTTGGCGGCGGTGCGGCGCATCTGCTCCTTGGCCACCAGTCGCAGCGCCTGGCGGGTCAGCATGCCGGGCAGCCGCTCCTGCAGATCTTTGGCGGCCAGCGCTTCCAGCCGCACCAGCTCGCTGGTCTGTTCGACCCGCTTGCCGATCTCTACCGTCAGCGGGCCGGTGTCGCTGGCCCGATTATCGTAATAGGGGATGGCGACGGTAAAGGTGCGAAAATTGCCGCGGGAGGTGGAGATGGGGAGCGGCAGAAAGAGTTCGCGCCGCGCCGGGATCAAGCCATCTTCAAACAGCACCACCAGTTGGCCCTGATTTTTAGCTGGTAATGGTGCTTTGCGGCCTATCTTTTTCTCGGTCGCGCGGATCTCGTCCGGCGAGCCGCGCAACCGCGCCAGTCGCAGCAAGGCATCTTGCAGGCTGCGGTTGTCCGGCGCTATCTGGTAGCCGCGCTGATAGTCGACCCAGGCATCGTTGAGATCCCCGGCCGCCTCATAGAGCACGGCGGAAAAATAGAAGGTATAGGCGTTCTGAAAACCGTTTTTGACCTTGCCGATCAACCGATCGAGATCCGGTGCGCCGCGCGACATCAGCTGGCGCATCTCACCTTCAGCCTCGGCCTCTTCGCTCTCATCCTTCGCCTTGTGCACCTCATCGGCTCGCCGTTTAAGCGCCTGCTCCTGCACCTGATTGGCCCGGCGCACCTCTACCAGGGCGCCATCGGCATCACCCCGTTGCAGATAGTTGAGGGCCAGATAGTGATGCAGCATGGTGCGTTCGTAATCGGGAGTACGATAGGCCATCGACTGATCGTTGGTGAGCAGACTGCCCACCTGATCCAGACCGTGGCTCAGCCGGTATTCGGCCTGATTGTCTTCCCACTGAAGGCGGCTGTCGGCGGCGGTGAACGCCTGCTTGCTGCCCGCATCCTGACCGGCGAGCCAGGCAATGCGCCCCTGTTCGAGCCGATCCAGCACAAAGGTGTCATCCCCCAGGGTGGAGTCGCGCACTTCGGGCAGCGCCTCGGCGGCATGGCCCAGCAGCAGCTGGTTGCGCAGGGGCACCATCTGATCGGAGTAGGAGACGAACATATCCTGCCAGCGGGAGGCACAGCCTCCCAGCAACAGCAGGGCGCCGCAGAGCAACAGGGCGCTGCGGCAGGTTGAGGCGTGGCGATTCATTACAGGCTGAGCAGCGGTCCCAGCGGCTGGCCACCGACCAGATGCATGTGGATGTGGTAGACCTCCTGCCCGCCGTGGCGGTTGCAGTTCATGATGAGGCGGTAGCCATCTTCGGCAATGCCCGCCTCGCTTGCCAGCTTGCGGGCCACGGTGAACATCCGGCCAAGGGCCAGTTCATGTTCGGCTTCCACGTCATTGACGGTGGGGATCAGCACATTGGGGATGATCAGAATATGGGTCTTGGCCTTGGGCTGGATATCCCGGAATGCGGTGACCAGATCGTCTTGATAAAGGATGTCGGCGGGGATTTCTTTACGGATTATTTTGCTGAAAATGGTTTCTTGCGCCATGGCTAACTCCCTTATATGAAACAGAAAATTGAACTAGAACCCCAAGCGGCTCCCGAAAGGGGGGCGAGCAGCACGCCAAGTGTGACACAAGCCGACATTTGACACAGCTGATGTCCCATTCCCTTCAGTTATTGTTAAAAATACCGATAGCCAGAGGGACGTCATCTGCAGCGCCTGTTCAGGGTGGTCTGCAGGGTATCAAAAGGACGGGGTACTCAGGCAAGGGACTTTTGCATATACAGCGGGACAATAATGAAACAAACAATGTCGGATCTCTCCATCTTGCAGCGAGTCTACCTTGGCTTCGCGATCCTGGTGGCCGTGATGGTGGCCAGTTCACTGCTCACATTTCGTAGTCAGGAGACTCTGGGGAACGCACTGGAGCAGGTTACCCAGCAGTCTATGCCGCTGGTGATTGCCAGCAGTCAGACCCAGATCACCCTGCTCAGCGCCAACAAGTGGCTGGGGGATGTGCTCACCGAGCAGGACCCCAAACAGCTGCCGGCCGAAGTGGCCGAACTGAAACAGGCCAAGGCTGCGGTGGGCAAGAGCCTCGACGTCTTGCGCCAGCAGGTGGCCCACCACCCCGAACTGCAAGGGGAGATGAGCAGCCTCAGCCAGCAGGTCGACAGCTACCTGCAACTGACCGATACCCTGCCCGGCGAACACGAGGCGCTGCTCACCCGACTGCACAAGGTCAATCTGGCCAAGGGGCAGTTTCAGGTCAGTCTGCCCCAGTTCAAGAAGAGTCTGGGTGACATGATGGTCACCATCGACGACAGCTTTATCAAGATGCTCTCCGAGACCCTGACCACCAAGCTCTCCGCCATCGAACTCTCCACCATGGACGCCCTCAATCAGACTATTCCGGCTCCCATCGAAGGGGCGCTCAAGCGCAACAAGATGCAGATCGAGGGGTTCAACAGCACCATCAAGGATCTGCAGGGGGAGCTCAAGAACTTCGAGAACGACATGGGCCACTATGTTCACGGCTTCGTGCGCGACACCACCGCAAGCGAAGGCGTGCTCTCCCAGTATCTGGCGCTGATGAAGCAGCAGGAACAGATGCGGGAGAAGAGCAAGCAGGCGAGCGCTCTCATCGTCGAGATCCAGAACCGGCTTGAGCGGATCACCGGCCAGAGTCAGCAGCTGATGAGTCATAGCATTCAGCACGCCAAAGCCACACAGAGCCAGAGCACCCTGACCCAGGGAACCAGCATCGTAGTCGCCATCCTGATCGCCATGCTGGTGGCTTATACCCTGGGCAAGGCCATTCGCCGTCCGCTCAGGGAGTTGCTGCGGGTGCTGACCGAAGTGACCCAGGGCGACATGACTCAGCGCATCGGTTTTCAGAGCAAGAACGAATTTGGTCAGCTGGGCAGCCAGATCAACCTGCTGATTGCCCAGATGGGGGAGGTGCTGGCACAGCTTTCACAAGCGTCGGCCCAGCTTAACGATGCTGCCCACGGCAATCGCCATACCACCGAATCAGTGCGGGCGGATCTGGAGAAACAGCGGCAGGAGACCGCCTCGGTCGCCGCTGCCATGACCCAGATGGAGGCCTCGGTGCGGGAAGTGGCACAGGCTGCCAACCAGACCCTGGAGCGGGTGCAGGATGTGGAGAAGGCTTCCGAGATGGGGCGCAGGGTGATGGCCGGCAATATCACCACCACTCATCAACTGGCGGGCAAGCTGCAACAGACCGGTAAGGTGATTGGTGATGTGAGCGCCATGAGCAGCCAGATCGGCAACATCCTCGATGTCATTCGCGGCATCGCCGAGCAGACCAACCTGCTGGCCCTCAACGCCGCCATCGAAGCGGCGCGGGCCGGCGAGCAGGGGCGCGGATTTGCGGTGGTGGCGGATGAGGTACGCAGTCTGGCGGGCCGTACCGCCCAGTCCACCAGCGAGATCCAGACCATGATCGAAAACCTGCAGCAGGGAGTCGCCAAGGCGGTGACCGTGATGCAGGAGTGCTCTCGCGAGATGGACAGCTGCGTGGATCAGAGCTCTCACGCCAACAACGCCATGGAGGAGGTGCAGGGAATTGTGGTGCTGATCAGCGACATGTCGAGTCAGATCGCTTCTGCCGCCGAGCAGCAGCAAGCCACCAGCGCCGATATCGCCACCAACCTCAACCGCATTTCCGATATCTCGGATCTCAACTATCAGGGGATCGAGCGGGTGGCCGAGACCAGCCAGCAGCTGGACTCCCTTGCCGAGCAGCAGGAGAGCCTGGTCAAGCGCTTCCGCCTCAGTGCCTGATGATCGAGAGTTGAAACAACAAGGCCCCGCAGATGCGGGGCCTTCTCTTTATAGCGGCAGTGACAAGGGGATCAGGCGTAGGCAATCGCGCCCTTGCCGACCCCTTCATAGGCGACAATCTTGACGAACTTGTCGCCCACCATCTTCTTCACTTCGCGGGCGATGTAGCAGGCCAGCAGCTCAACCGTGGTGTCAGTGTCGATCATCTCCACCTCGGCGCTGGGAATGGCCAGCTGGAACAGCCCTTGCGGCGCCACATATTTGAAGCCGCAGTGATGCTCGCCAAGCTGGGCATTGGCGCGGGGGCTCAAAGCGAGCTCGGTCAGCGCCACCTTGTCCTCCTCGGTGCCGAGGTAGATATCGCCCCAGCGTTCGGCCCAGTTAAGCTCAAGCTCCTGGTCGCGCTCGCCATCGACGTGGATCTCGATGGGAGAGCGGTGGCCGTGGGCGATGCGCTGGCAGTTGCCATCGTGCTTTTTCAGGCCATGGCTGTAGTGGTAGAAGGCACCGGTGATCGCCTCCTGACGCAGGGTCAGGGAGAGATCCTTGATATTGCCCGGCAGCCGTTTGGCCAGCACCGCCAGCAGGTAGCGGGTCACCGACTCTTTATCAACTTGCGGGGCAGGGATAAAGGCAAAGCCCTGGGATGGGCAGCGCAGATGGATGGAGCGACCCGGGCGCAGCAGATCCACTGTGCTTTCGTCACCATCCAGTGTCTCGACGTGGATCAGCGGGCACTCGGTCGGCACCAGCAGCTTGTGGTCCACCTCTTCATCGATGATCGACTTGATCAGCTTCTTTACCCGGCCAAAGTCCAGCAGCATGCTCATTTCGTTGAGCTCACCGCTCATTTCGATATCTACCAGCCAGCTCTCGCCCACCATGCCGCGGCGTTCGCACAGGTAGCTGGAGTCGATCACGGTCAAATCTCTTACAAATAACTTCATCAGTCAGGCCTTGCTACAGAGAAAGGGCAGTTTTGCGCTATTATGACCCGCGATTATCGGCAAAGGAACTGGAACCCCCCATGAACAAACTGCTTATCAAGAATGCCACCCTGGTCAACGAAGGCCGTATCTATGCCTCCGATGTGTTGATCGAGGGGGAACGGATTGCCCGCATCGCCCCGGATCTCGAGGCGCCCGATGCGCTGGTTATCGATGCCGCAGGTCGCCATCTCATCCCCGGAATGATCGATGATCAGGTCCACTTCCGGGAGCCGGGATTGACCCACAAGGGGACTATCGCCAGCGAATCCCGCGCCGCCGTCGCCGGTGGCACCACCAGTTTCATGGAAATGCCCAACGTCAATCCCCAGACCACCACCCTCGACGCCCTCGAAGCCAAATACCAGATCGCCGCCAACTCCTCCGTCGCCAACTACAGCTTCTATCTCGGTGCCACCAACGACAACCTTGAAGAGATCAAGCGTCTCGACCCCAAGCAGTCCTGCGGGGTCAAGGTGTTTATGGGCTCCTCGACCGGCAACATGCTGGTGGACAATCAGGAGACCCTGGCGGCCATCTTCCGCGAAAGTCCGGTGATGATCGTGACCCACTGCGAAGACACTCCGACCATCGCCAAGGCCGAAGAGGCGGCGCGGGCCAAGTGGGGCGAGAATGTGCCGATGGGCGAGCACGGCCGCATTCGCAGCGACGAAGCGTGCTACAAATCCTCCAGCATGGCGGTGGCGCTGGCGAAAAAATACGGTGCCAAGCTGCACGTGCTGCATCTGACCTCGGCCAAGGAGCTGTCGCTGTTTACCGCCAGCCACGATCTGAGCGAGTTGAAAGACAAGAACATCACCGCTGAGGTGTGCGTTCACCACCTCTTCTTCAATGAAGCCGATTACGAGACCCAGGGCAGCCTGATCAAGTGCAACCCTGCGGTGAAGAGTGCTGCCGACCAGCAGGCGCTGCTGGATGCGGTACGCAACGATGTGCTCGACATCATCGCCACCGACCACGCGCCCCACACCTGGGAAGAGAAGCAGAACAGCTACTTCAAGGCGCCGTCTGGCGTACCGTTGGTGCAGCACTCTTTGCAGGCGCTGCTGGAGCTCTACCACAACGGCGTGTTTACCCTGGAGACTATCGTCAAGAAGACCTCCCACGCGGTGGCCGAGCGCTTCCAGGTGCAGGATCGCGGTTATATCCGCGAGGGCTACTTCGCCGATCTGGTGCTGCTGGATCTGGGCAAGCCCTATGTGGTCAACGATGACAACATCCTCTACCACTGTGGCTGGTCGCCCTTCAACGGCTACCGCTTCCACAGCACGGTGGAGATGACGCTGGTGAACGGCCAGATCGCCTGGCAAAACGGGCAGGTGACTGACCAGATCCTGGGCAAGCGGCTGACCTTTAACCGCTGATTGTTCGTAAAGCAGGCGAACGCACCGTGGCCGAGGAATTGGCGGCGTTTCCCTGTTGACAGGGCTAGGTCATCTCCATAAACTCTGCCCCCGTCAGCCGAGCTGACTCCGTCGGTGTGTAGCGCAGCCAGGTAGCGCATCTGCATGGGGTGTAGAGGGTCGGAGGTTCGAATCCTCTCACACCGACCAAATTCCCCGGTAAAGGCCTTGTCAAACGACAAGGCCTTTTCTTTTGCCTGCGATTTGCCGCACAGGCGCGAAGCCAGTGGTGATGCGTGCCGGTCGCTGCTGGCGTGAGCAGATTGTGCTGCCACCTCGCTTTATGGTGTAGTAACGACTCTGTTGCTCATTTGCCTGGCGAGGCCTCTCGTGTCTGCATCCGTATCTAAACCCTGTTGTCTGCTGATGCTCACCCTGCTGCTGGTGGGCTGCGCCACCCCTTACGAGAGTGAAAAGTCATTCTGGAACGGCCAGACCGGTTTTTCCCAGACCCGGCTTGGCCCGGACAAGTGGCAGCTGGAGTTTGTCGGCAACGATCTGGTGGACAGGGAGACCGCCCGCAAATATGTGCTCAAGCGGGCAGGGGAGCTGGCATTGGCAGAGGGTTACTCCTGGCTCAAGGTCGATGAGCTGACCATTAACCGCGATGCCGTCAGGGTGACCCCATCACGGCCGATCTTTGGCTTTGACGAGGATGAACCGGATCTCTTTATGGCCCAGATGCAGGTGCAGCATACCATCTCGGCGCTGCTCACTTTTCGCCTGTTGCCACGGGCACTCGATGAGCGAACTCTGAATGCGAAATATCTCGCCGAAATCAAAATAAACAGTGATTAATATTGGTGGTTTGCAAGATCCATATCACATACACCTAATGGCAGGATAAAATTCTGGAGAAAGCCTCTAGATTTACCCCCTGCTTTTAGGCATTCTCCCAGCATACCAGCCGCCAGGAATCAACGGCTCGGATCACAAAAACGGACTGTAGTGGCTCCCACGCCACTGTTTACGGCTTGCACCAATCAAAACCGGGACTCCCCCATGAAAATGAATAAACTGACGGTCGTCATCCTCATCTCCATGATGTTTGGCATCCTCACCGGCCAGGGCTATCGGATGTTTGCCGCAGATCAGGCTGCGGATTTCGCCAATAACATCACGATCCTGACCGATATCTTCCTGCGCCTGATCAAGATGATCATCGCTCCCCTGGTCTTCACTACCCTGGTGGTCGGTATCGCCAAGATGGGCGACACCCGCACCGTGGGGCGTATCGGTGCCAAGACCCTCGGCTGGTTCATGCTGGCCTCCCTGATGTCCCTGAGCCTGGGTCTGGTGATGGTGACCCTGATGCAGCCGGGTGTGGGTCTCTCGCTCTCCCTGCCCAATGACACCGCCAGCTCTGGCATTGCTGCCGGTGCCATTACCCTGAAAGATTTTGTGACCCACGCCATCCCCAAAAGCGTGGTCGAGGCGATGGCCACCAACGAGATCCTGCAGATCGTGGTCTTCTCCCTCTTCTTCGGTCTGGCTGCCGCCGCGCTCGGCGATCTGGCCAAGCCGGTAGTGGTGTTGATGGCCAGCGCCGCCGAGATCATGCTGAAAGTGACCGGCTACGTGATGAACTTTGCGCCGTTCGCGGTATTTGGCGCCATCGCCGCCATGGTGGCCAAAGAGGGGCTGGGTATTCTGGTTACCTACGGCAGCTTTATGGCCCAGTTCTATATTGCGCTGGCCTGCCTCTGGCTGCTGCTGATCGCCATGGGCAGCGTCTTCCTGCGTGGTCGCGTCATCAAGCTGCTGGCGATGATCCGCGAACCCATCCTGCTCGCCTTCTCGACCGCCAGCTCCGAAGCCGCCTATCCGAAGACTCTGGATCGTCTGGAGAAGTTCGGTTGTGACAAGCGCATCGCCAGCTTCGTGCTGCCGATGGGTTACTCCTTCAACCTCGATGGCTCCATGATGTACTGCACCTTCGCGGTGATGTTCATCGCCCAGGCGTATGGTATCGAGCTCTCCATGGCCCAGCAGATCACCATGCTGCTGCTGCTGATGGTCACCTCCAAGGGGATGGCCGGGGTACCGCGCGCCTCTCTGGTGGTGATTGCCGCTACCCTGAACCAGTTCCATATTCCGGAAGCGGGCATCTTGCTGCTGCTGGGGATCGACCACTTCCTCGACATGGGCCGTTCAGCCACCAACGTGCTGGGTAACGCCATCGCCGCCAGCGTGGTCGCCAAGACCGAAGACAGTCTGGGTGAAACCGTCGCGCTGGGCGAGAGTGAGCCAGCCAAAGCCTGATCACAAAGCCATGAAAAATAAACAACAACGGCCCGCCAATGCGGGCCGTTATTGTTTATGGCTCGTCTACACTGCTAGATAGTTTCCATCTGGAGTGTACGGTTATGAATATTGCTCGTCGACTGCAACTGATAGCGCTGCTGGTGATGCTGACGCTCATTTTTCTCAGTTGGTTCAGTATCAATCGCCTTGGGGCAGGCAACCGTGATTTGAGCTATGTGACGGACAATACGGTGCCCAGTATTTCGCTGATTAAGGAAGTACAGGCCGATTTCTATGAATTGCACTCGCTGGTGCAAACACATGTGCTCAATACCGACTCAAGCAAGATGCAGCAGATTGAAACGGGTATCACCGAGATACGGGGACAAATCAATTCGCTGCTCGACAAATATAAGGCAGAGATGCTCTCCAATGACGAAGATCGGCGCCTGACCGACGATGATCAGCGCATTGTCGCGCAATATTATCAGGAGATAGACAAGGTTCTGCAGCTCTCTCGCCAAAACAAGAATGATGAAGCCAGAGACATGCTGGCGGGAGAGGCATACGGACTGTTCAAGCAATTTGCCAAGGCCATCGAACTTCACGTCAACTTCAATATGGATTTGGGACTGGCGCTCAAGAAGCAGGGTCAGGAGAACTACGACAACAGCCTGCAAACCCTGTTGTTGATCGCCGGTGGTGCCACCGTGCTGACGATGGGGCTGTTTGTCTGGTTGTTCAATCAGGTGGCCAATCCCCTTCGCACCGCCATGGATACCCTGACCCGGATCCAGCGTGACCTCAACTTTACCCTCAGAGCAGACGTGAAACAGCAGGATGAGATTGGCCTGACCCTCAATGCGGTCAACCGGCTGCTCGATACACTGCAACAGACATTTACCGAATTTTCCGTTGGCAGCTTGCAGATCAAGAGCACCGCCGAATCCCTCTCTCAGGCAGCGCAGCACCTGGCCAGCTCGGCTAATCAGGCCAATGATGCCACCAGTCTGATAGCCGCCGGTGTGGAAGAGATGACGGTCAGCATCACCGATATCTCCCAGCGTACTCAGGAGACGAGCCGTATCACCAACGAGTCGGGGCAACTGGCGACCGAAGGGGGCCGGACCATAGAGCGCACCGTTCATGCTATCAACGAGATCGCCGACTCGATCCGGCAGGCCTCGGCCGAGGTCATTGCGCTGGGTGAGGGCATTTCGCGCATTGGCGGTGTGGTCAACGTGATCCGTGATGTGGCGGGGCAGACCAACTTGCTGGCCTTGAACGCGGCCATTGAAGCGGCGAGGGCCGGAGAGTCCGGCCGTGGCTTTGCGGTGGTGGCGGATGAGGTGCGCAAACTGGCTGAGCGCACAGCCCAATCCACCCAGGAGATCTCCGCCACCGTAGAGGCGATCCAGCAGGAGTCGAACAATACGGTCTCCCGCATGCATCTGGTGGAGGAGAAGGTGAGCCAGGGGGTCACCATGGCGACCGAGAGTGGCGCCATTATTGCCGAAATCCGCAGTGCGTCGCACCGGGTGATGGAGCAGGTGGGCGAGATCACCAATGCCATCCGCGAGCAGAGCTCGGCCGCCGAGTCGATTGCCCATCAGGTGGAGCAGATTGCTCAGGTCGTGCAGCAAACCAGCAGCACAGCAGAGGAGACCTCTGCCGCAGCCGAGGAGCTCAATGTCACCACCGAGAGCATCCACCAGCAGATATCCCGCTATCGCATTCAGTAACGCCGACGGTTGTTATCCATCTGCTATCCCCGCCAGCTGGCGGGGATTTTTTATATGGCTTGCTTAGAAGCCTGAGCCCGGTTGCTGCAAAAATGTCGCCTCTTCCGGTGTGCTGGTGCGACCCAGAATGTCGTTGCGGTGGGGGAAGCGGCCAAAGCGTTCGATGATCACCTGATGACGGCGGGCAAAGTCGGCAAATCCGGCAAAGGTCGCCTGCGCCGGTGTGCCAGCCTGCTCGGCAGCCAGTGCCTCGAACAGCGCCACACTTCTGGCCTGTTGTTCGCGGGATTCGGCATGCTCCAGCGGCAGATAGAAGAAGACCCGCTCCAGTGGCGAGAGGGATTTGTCCGCCCCGATGGATAGCCCTTTCAGGCAGAGATCCCTGGCCAGCGGATCCCGGGCAAAGGCCGCAGGCGTGCCGCGATGGATATTGCGCGGCAGCTGGTCGAGCAGCAGGATCAGCGCCAGCCGACCGCTGGGAGTATCGGCCCAATGGGCGAGGCTGCCCTTGGCTGCGGCCTCTACCAGCTCGCCAAAGCGGCTGGCCAGCAGGGCATCCGTTTCGCTGCTTTTTCCCCACCAGAGCGGGGCTTGCCGTGTGGCCCGGAGAACGTCATCGGCTTCGTCGCCAAACCAGAGAGCGAGCAGAGGTTGCCAGGGTTGCATGGGAACTCCTTGAGGTGATTCAGAGGGAACCAGGAACAAATGGCTCAGGGGTGCTGCCGAAACGGCGGCTTCTCGTTACACTGTGCCATCTTTTGCCCGAAAGACGTAACCCCCTGATGGCGAGCGCCGAATTCTTGGCTCGGCCGATGATGGCCTGCGATCGCCATGAGGTGGTCCTGTTGACCCTGGTGGTTATCGGGACGTAAACCTCTCTCCCGGGGGCTGTTCTCACTGATATAAGGAATCTTTGATATGGCCGGAACCAGTTTGTTGGCCCTGCTCGATGATATCGCCAGCGTGCTTGATGATGTGGCGCTGATGACCAAGGTGGCGGCCAAGAAGACCGCCGGGGTGTTGGGCGACGATCTCGCTCTCAACGCGGAGCAGGTCTCCGGGGTGCGCGCCGAGCGGGAGCTGCCGGTGGTATGGGCGGTGGCCAAGGGATCATTTCGCAACAAGCTGATTCTGGTGCCCGCCGCCATCGCCATCAGTGCGCTGGTGCCCTGGCTTATCACGCCACTCTTGATGCTGGGAGGCGCCTACCTCTGCTTTGAGGGGGCCGAGAAGCTGGCCCACAAGTTCCTGCCTCATGAAGTGAGCGAGGGTGAGGCACACACAGCTCCTATTCCCGATGATCTGGTGGCGTTTGAGCAGCAGAAGGTAAAGGGAGCGATCCGCACCGACTTTATTCTGTCGGCCGAGATCATCGTCATCGCCCTTGGCACGGTACAGGGAGCAAGCCTCACGCTGCAGCTCTCGGTAGTGGCGGGCATCGCCCTGCTGATGACCATCGGGGTCTACGGGTTGGTGGGGCTGATCGTCAAGCTCGATGACATCGGTCTGCATCTGCTGCAAAAGCCCGATGGCAGCGCCCTGCGCCGCGCGGTGGGGCAGGGACTGTTGGTGACGGCGCCCCGTCTGATGCACCTGCTGGCACTGGTCGGTACCATCGCCATGTTCATGGTGGGCGGTGGCATTCTGGTGCATGGCTGGCCTTTTGCCCATCACCTGATTGAAGGTGCAGCCGCTGTTGTCGCCACCCTGCCCACAGTAGGGGCCGTACTGGCGGCGGTGACGCCGACCCTGCTCAACGCCGTGGCCGGTGTGGTGGCGGGTCTGCTGCTGGTTGCCGTGATGACGCTGGTGAGCCGTCTTGCCCCGGCAAAGGGATAAGCGAGCTTGCGGGCCATTTTCTCTTTTTTCCTCTCTTCATTTTTTGGCCAGCGGGACGCTCGGTCTCTGGCTTGCTGCCCGCAGGTCTGCTGCGCCTCCCGATAAAGGCCTTTGCGAGAAGCTATGTATCAACAACAGTGGAATAACGACCATATCTACCCGGGCCTCGACAGCCCAGAGCTGGAAGCGGACATGCGCGCCGCCCGCCACGCGCTGGAAGATCTGGCCAGTTATATGGCAGGTCTGGACGGGGTGCGCGGCGATGACGCAGCGCTGCTGGATTTCTTGCGGGAAGTGCGGCTGCGCGCCCGTGATATTCGCCATATCGGCTGGAACGTCGCCATTCTGGCCGCGTGCCGCGGCAGTCAGGATGCGCGGGATCCGCAGGCCAAACAGCTGGCTTCCCGTGCCCGCGCCCTTAATGCCGATCTGTTCAAGACGCTGGCGCCGGTGGAAGATCTGATGTTGGCGTTGCCGGAAGAGAAATTCGCCGCGCTGATGGCGGATCCCCTGCTCGGTGAGGAGGCGTACCGCCTGCGCCATGAGCGTCGTTTGCAGGATCAGCGCTTGCCGGTGGCGGCGGAGCAGCTGGTGATTGGCCTGGGCACCGATGGTCTGCACGCCTGGGGCAACCTCTACAACGATCTGGTAGGCAAGATCCGGTTAACCATTGATGGCCGCGAGATGGGGCTGGCGGAGGCGAGCAACCTGCTCTCCAGCCCGATACGTGCGCTGCGTTTAGAAGCCTTTGATGCCATCAGCGCCGGTTGGGAAGGGGAGCAGGAGACAGTGGCCGCCATCCTCAATGCCCTTAACGGCTGGCGGCTGGAGCTGGCCCGTCAGCGCGGCAAAACCCGTGTGCTCGATGCGCTGGATCTCTCCTGCCATCAGAGTCATATCGAACGCGCCACCCTTGATGCCCTGATGAGCGAAACCTGGCGAGCCCGTGGATTGGGCCAGCGGGCGCTGGAGCTGATGGCCGAGCGCCTTGGTCTCGACGATCTGGGGCCGGAGGATCTCTTTGCGCCGCCTCCGGCCGTCAGCAGCCGCGAGATCCCGTTCGAGGAGGCGATCGAGTTGATTGCCGATGCCTTTAGCCGTTTCGATCCCGAGATGGGGGCGTTTGCCCGTATGATGGCCGAGAAGGGGTGGATTGATGCGGCGCCCACGCCAAATCGCCGCACCGGTGCCTACTGCACCAAGTTTGCCGAACCGGTCGAGCCGCGGGTCTTCGTTACCTATGCCGGCACTATGGACAATGTCATTACGCTGGCCCATGAGCTGGGTCATGCTTGGCACAACTGGGTGATCCGCGATCTGCCGATGAGTCAGCGCAGCTACCCCATGACGCTGGCGGAGACCGCCTCCATCTTTGCCGAAACCCTGGTGCGAAGCGCCCTGTTCGAGCAGGCGCAAAGCCCGGAAGAGCAGCTGGCCATCGCCTGGGCGGAGGCCGATGGCGCAGCCACCTTCCTGGTCAATATTCCGGCCCGCTTCGATTTCGAGCGGGCGCTGGTGGCCGAGCGGGCGCAGGGTTATGTGCCGGCAGCGCGGCTCAAGGCGCTGACTGACGAGGCGTGGGGACGCTGGTATGAGGGGAGCCTGACCCGCTATCACCCCATGTTCTGGGCGGCCAAGGCGCACTTCTCCATCGCGGGGCTGGGCTTTTACAACTACCCCTATCTGTTCGGTTATCTGTTCAGCCTCGGGGTCTATCAGCAGTTGATGAGCCGCAAGGCGGCGGGGGAAGAGGGTGTCGCTGAGGCGTATCGCGCCTTGTTGCGCGATACCGGCCGGATGAGCGCCGAAGATCTGGTAGCCAAGCATCTGGGGCCGGATATCCGTGAGGCCGCCTTCTGGCAGGGGAGTCTGGCACAAGTAGCGCAGGCGGTAGAGCGCTTCGCGCAGTTGCCTGCCTGATTGGGTCAGTGGTGATATGAACAACAGGCCCCCGGACAGTCTCGCTGTCCGGGGGCCTGTTTGTTATGCCTGCTCTTGCTGCGGTTTGATGGGACCAACGAACAGAGGACGGGTCTGGTGACTCAGATCCGGCTGATAGCCGTTGAAGAAGAGGTTGAGCAGCACCGAACTGATGGTGGCCAGCAGGATACCGCTATGAAAAAGCGGTTGTAGCTGCGCCGGAAGCTGCTGGAAGAAATTCCCGGAGACCGTCGGGATCATGCCAATTCCGAGACTGATGGCGACGATATAGAGGTTGTGGCGGTTGCTGTTGTAATCGGTGCGCGCCAGGATGCGAATACCGGTGGCCAGCACCATACCGAACATCACGATACCGGCGCCCCCCAGTACGAAGGGCGGGATGGAGGCGACCAGCACCGACATCTTGGGGATGAGGCCAAAGGCGAGCAGGATCCCCCCCGACATCACGCAGACCCAGCGACTCGATACCCCGGTCACGCTCACCAGACCGATATTCTGGGAGAAGGAGGTGTGGGGGAAGCTGTTGAATATCCCACCAATAATGGTGCCGATACCATCCACCCGCAGCCCGCGCACGATATCACCGCGCCTGGCCGGATGGCCGACGATGTCGCCAAGGGCCAGAAACATCCCCATGGATTCGATAAAGGTGATCAGCATGATCACCGTCAGAGTGGCGATGGAGATGGGATCGAAGGTAGGCCAGCCGAAGGCGAAGGGCACTATGGGGGCAAACCAGGCTGCCTCGCCGAGGCCATCGAGGCTTACTTCGCCCATGGCGATGGCCACCACGAAACCGAAGATGATCCCGAGCAGCACCGAGATATTGCTGAAAAAGCCCTTGGTGAAGCGGGTCACCAGCAGGATAAAGACGAGCACCAGAAAGCTGGTGCCGATATAGCGCAGGCTGCCATATTCCGGATTGCCCTTCCCCCCTGCCATCCAGTCGATCCCCACCTGCATGATGCTGATCCCGATGGAGGTGATAACCACCCCGGTCACTACGGTGGGGAAGAGCGGCATCAGCCGACCTATCAGCGGCACCAGCAGGGTCGAGATGATACCGGCGGCGATGGTGGCGCCGAAGATGCCTGTCAGCCCCAGATCCGGGTTGGCTCCGATGGCCAGCATGGGCATCACGGCGGCAAAGGTGACCGACATGATGACCGGGAGCCGGATCCCGGCAAAGCGGCCAATCCCGACACATTGCAGCAGGGTGACGATGCCGCAACAGAAGAGGTCCGAACTGATAAGGTAGGAGATTTGATCCTTGGGCAGCCCCAGACTGCCGCCAATCACCAATGGCACCGCCACGGCGCCGGCGTACATCACCAGCACATGTTGCAGGCCTAGGGTAAATAGTTGGCCCATGGGGAGCATGCGCTCCACTTCATCCACCGGGCGCTTGCGCGCACCCGGTCGGGGGGAGGGGGGATTGGTCTCGTTCATGAACAGATCACTCCTTGAAGCCCGCGCAACTGCTACAGGCAAGATAGTGAAAGCCGCAGCTTTCCCGGTCATTGATCTCGTGTATTGACAGAGGTGCCAGATCCCTCGGCAGTAGTGAGAGGGATCCGGTGCAGCACGGGTCAGTGCACAAAACATGCACAACGCCACTCACGAGAGAAAACGTTTGGCGATAACGCCTTGTTTTTGCGGGATGAGTCACATACCGGCCAGATAAGTGTCCGGCTGCTGGCAGGGGAAGGAGGTGAGGGCATCTCAGATTGGTAAGGGGTTTATCATTATTGGTCTGGCGATCTCACTTTGATAGCCGGGCACCATAACGTTGCTCGCAATGCGCCCGTCTTCATGTGACGGCGCTCGCGGGCTGCTGGGCGCAATCGGGGGCGGGGGCGTGATCCAAAGCAAGAAAGTTGGATGTTTTGGTGGCGCACGGGGCCGCCGCTGGGGTAGTTTCGATAAAACCGACACAGATCCTGAGGTCTTATCCATGATCATCTATCTGCATGGCTTTGATGCCACCAGCCCAGGCAATCACGAGAAAGTGCTGCAGTTGCAGTTTATTGATGATGATGTGCGTTTCGTGCACTACAGCACGGTTCACCCCCGTCATGATATGAGCCATCTGCTCAAGGAAGTGAAAAAACAGCTCGATATGAGTACCGATCCCAAACCGCTGATCTGCGGCGTGGGTCTTGGTGGCTACTGGAGCGAGCGGATCGGCTTTTTGTGCGGCATTCGCCAGGTGATCTTCAACCCCAACCTCCATCCGGAAGAGAACATGCAGGGCAAGATCGACCGGCCGGAAGAATATGACGATATCGGTACCAAGTGTGTAACTGAATTTCGTAAGAAAAATTCAGGAAACTGCCTGTGTATCCTTTCCGTTCAGGATGAAGTGCGCGATAATCGGGACACTGAACGTGAATTGAAGAACTATTACGACATCGTGTGGGATGAGCGCGAGACTCATAAGTTCAAAAATATCTCGCATCATCTGCAGCGGATGAAGGCCTTCAAAGAAGCCTGATCCATCACGTCGACCGATTTCGTTTTAGGGAGCCAATGGCTCCCTTTCGTTTTGAGGAACCAAGGAAAATCATCATGATGAATATTGTCGTTGTAGGCGGCGGCGCCGGTGGCCTGGAGCTGGCCACCAGTCTGGGTCGCAAGCTTGGCAAGAAGAACAAGGCCAAGATCACTCTGGTCGATCGCAACCGCACCCACCTGTGGAAACCCCTGCTGCACGAAGTGGCCACCGGCTCCATGGACGCGGGCATCGATGCTCTGAGCTACCAGTCTCACGCCAAGAACCACGGTTTCGACTTCCAGCTCGGCACCCTGACCGACATCAAGCGTGACGATAAACGCATCGTGCTGGCCCCGATCCACGACGACAATGGCGACATCGTGGTCAACGAGCGCGAGCTGCCCTACGACTATCTGGTGATGGCCATCGGTTCTGTCTCCAACGACTTCAACACCAAGGGCATCAAGGATAACTGTATTTTCCTCGATAGCCCCTCCCAGGCGCACCGTTTCCACAACAGCATGATGAACCGCTTCTTGCAGTTCGCCACCGAATATAAACCGGGCGACAAGGTGAAGATTGCCATCGTCGGCGGCGGCGCCACCGGCGTCGAGCTCTCTGCTGAGCTCTACAACGCGGTCGAGCAGCTCTATGCCTACGGTTTCAAGAACCTCACCACCGACAGCCTGAAGGTGACCCTGGTGGAAGCGGGCCCACGCATTCTACCGGCTCTGCCGGAGCGCATCAGCGGCGCCGCCCATCAGGAGCTGGTCAAGCTGGGTGTGGACGTGCGTACCGCCACCATGATCACCGAAGCGACCAGCGACGGTCTGCACACCAAGGATGGCGAGCTGATTGAAGCTGACCTGATGGTGTGGGCGGCCGGTATCAAGGCGCCTGACTTCATGAAGGATATCGCTGGTCTTGAGACCAACCGCATCAACCAGCTGGTGGTGAAAGAGACCCTGCAGACTACCCGTGATGAGAACATCTTCGTTATCGGTGACTGCGCCGCCTGCCCGCAGCCGGATGGCAAGTTTGTGCCGCCGCGCGCCCAGTCTGCCCACCAGATGGCCAGCCAGGCATTCAAGAACATTCTGGCCAAGATGAACGGCGGCGAGATGAAGCCCTACCTCTACCACGACCACGGTTCGCTGGTCTCCCTCAGCCGCTTCTCCACCGTGGGCAGCCTGATGGGCAACCTGATGCGCGGCTCCATGATGGTGGAAGGTTACATCGCCCGTCTGGTTTACATCTCTCTCTACCGGATGCATCAGATCGCCCTGCACGGCTACGTCAAGACCGGCCTCATCATGCTGGTGGGTCGTATCAACCGGGTACTGCGCCCGACCCTGAAGCTGCACTAAGCCGGGATTTGGCATAATTCGGAATACCAAAAGGAGAGGCGATGGCCTCTCCTTTTTTATGGGCGCAGATCAGGAAAGAGAGCGTTACTTGCCCAGATAGGTGCGGTCGAAAAAGGTATTGACCCAGTGGGGGCGGTAGATGGCCAGCACCGTCATCGCCATGCCGTTGAGCAGGGCTTCGGGGAATAGCAGCAGTGGCCAGATGGAGAGGTAATCCGCCGTGATGGTGTGCCAGGGGTAGCTGTGACTCAGCCCCATCAGCAACGCGCTGGCGGCCACCTTGACCGAGATGGTGATGGCGCCGCCGAGAAAGGCGGCCACGAAGATATAGACAAAGAGGTGGCGCGGCAGCCAGGCCCAGCTGGCCAGAAACAGCAGCCAGCTGGTGGCTACCGGCAGGGCGATGCCCACCAGCGCTTGCCAGCCAAAATCGGCCAGATTGGTGACACCAAAGTAACCGAGCACCAGCAGGGTCAGGCAAGGGGCGAGCAGTGCCAGCCGCCAGCCAAGCAGCAGGGTGAGGGAGGTGAGCCCGAGAAAATGGACCTCCAGCCCCTCATGCAGACCGGCCCTTAGATACCAGAGCGGCACCAGCGCGATGGCACTCCCCAGCAGCAGGTGCTGATAGAGGGGGTTGTCATGGAGGGTTTGCCACAGAGAGCGGCGCAGGCTGAAGGCCAGCAGTACCAGCCAGATCAGGAGGGCGGCGAGTTGTCCTTCACTCATCTTGTCGTCCATTCATGCAGTAGAGTCCGGGCGGCCTTCCCGACCGCCCATAGCAGAGCAGGCTGACGAGTCAGCCTGCTTTTACCATCAATATTTGACGTTGTTGTGGTACTTGCCGAGGATGCCCTTGACCCGTTCCATGGTCTCCTTGCTGGGGGGCTTGATCCCGCTCAGCTCGTACGGATCGCCCAGCACGTCCCACTTGTGTTTGCCGAGCTCATGGTAGGGGAGCAGCTCCACCTTCTCCACGCTCTCGCCCAGCTCGGCGATAAACTGGCCCAGCCCTTCGGCGCTCTCGTCGTCGTCGCTCCAGGTCGGCACCACCACGTAGCGGATCCACATGGTCTTGCCTTTGGCTGCCAGATAGCGGGCAAACTCCAGGGTGTATCTGTTGCTGACGTGGGTCAGTGGAATGTGTTTCTCGTCATTGATCTGTTTGATGTCGAGCAGCACCAGATCGGTCTGGTCGAGCAGCTTGTCCACCTGTTCGTCGAGATGACGGACGAAGCCGTTGGTGTCGAGACAGGTGTGGATCCCTTTCTCTTTGCAGGCGGTAAAGAGTTCGGTAATGAAAGCCGGTTGCAACATGGCTTCACCGCCGGACGCTGTCACACCACCGCCGGAGGCATTCATGAAGTGGCGATAGCTGGTGATGTCACTCATCAACTCCGGTACGGTCACTTCGCGGCCACCTTCGGTATCCCAGGTATCGCGGTTGTGGCAGTACTTGCAGCGCATCAGGCAGCCTTGCATGAATACGATAAAGCGTATTCCCGGGCCATCGACAGTGCCGCAGGTTTCGACGGAATGGATCCGGCCAACGGTGCCGTGAGCTCCGGCTGGCTGGCTGATTTCAACGGCAGGGATCCGATTAATGACAGACATAAACAACTCCAACGATTCGAGCAGGCCGTTATTTTATTACATAAACCCCTATTGATCCTACACCTTTAGTCCGGCGCCTGGCTGCCAAGCAGCTGCTCCAGCCCCTTGACGGTGAGCGGCCGACTGGTGAGAAACCCTTGATAATGCTGGCATCCCAGCACTTTGAGGATGGCCAGCTGCGCTTCCTCTTCCACCCCTTCGGCGGTGACGGTAAAACGGAAGACCTGGGCCAGATCGAGTATTGCCTTGACGATGGCTCTGTCCTGTTCGCTGTGTACCAGGGTCTGAATGAAGCTTCTGTCCAGCTTCACCTCATCGGCGGGCAGATCCCGCAGATAGGCCAGCGACGAGTAGCCGGTACCGAAGTCATCGATGGAGATGAGGATGCCGAGCTCCTTGAGTTGGCGCATTCTGGCAATACTCTCCTGCCTATTCTCCAATACTACAGATTCGGTCACCTCCAGCAGCAGGCGGGAGGGGGGCACACCGGTATCGCGCAAGATGTACTCCACCTGTTGTACGAAGCCCTGGGTGTGGAACTGGCGGGCACTGACGTTGACCGACAGATGGGGGATCTGCAGGCCACGGTTGAGCCAGAAGCTGTATTGGGCGCAGGCGGTCTTCATCACCCAGTAGCCGATCTCGAGGATCAGGCTGGTCTCTTCGGCGATGGGGATAAACTCCCCGGGTGGCACCATGGTGCCGTCGCTGCGCTGCCAGCGCAGCAGCGCCTCGATACCCGACAGCGAGCCATTGTCGACCCGGTATTGCGGTTGATAGTGGAGCTGCAGCTCGTGGTGACGCAGGGCATCGCGCAGCTCATTGGTGAGGGTCAGCCGGTTCTTCTCGTGCTGGGCCATCGCCTCGGTAAAGAAGACGTAGTGGCCCTGACCGGCGCGCTTGGCCATGTGGGTCGCGGTGTCGGCCTGTTGCATCAGGACCAGATGATCCGTCTCGTTGCCGGAGAAGAGGCTGATCCCCACCGAGGCGCTGCAGTGCAGTTTGTGATCACCGATGTCGAACGGGGTGCGAAACAGCCCCATCAGCTCGCGGGCGAAGTGCTCTGCCAGAATTTTGGCGGTGACTTCCCCTTGTCCCAGCTGGGTAAAGAGCAGGGCAAACTCATCCCCCGAGATGCGCGCCTGCACCAGATTGTCCTGGGGCAGCTCCCTGAAACGTTGCACCACGGCCTGCAGCAGCAGATCGCCGCAGGCGTGACCGAGGGAGTCGTTGATCGACTTGAAGTTGTCGAGATCCACCAGCAACAGGGCGCCCCACTGGCCGTTGGAGGCGCTCAGGGTCTGCTGCAAAATATGGTTGAGGCTGCGGCGGTTGTGCAGACCGCAGAGATCGTCGTAGTAGGCGAGCTGCTCGATATGTCTGGCCGCCTCTTTTTCCTGGGTGATGTCGTAGAAGCTGCAGATAAAGTGGCTGAGCTCCCCCTGCTCATCCTTGACGCCGTTCACCATCAAGCGCACCGGAAAGAGGTGCCCATCCTTGTGCAGACAGCGCTCTTCCCCGAGCCAGAACTCCTGCTCGTTGACGGTGCGGCTGACATCTTCCTTGAGATGATCCCCGTAGTAGGTGGGACGCAGCTTGCGAATGGAGTGACCGATCACCTCTACCTCGCCAAATCCGGTGATCCGGCTGAAGGAGTGGTTGACCTTGAGGATGATGCCGTTGTGATCCATCACAATCAGCCCATCGTGGGTATTGAAGGCCACCTCGGCCAGCCGCAGGGCATCGTCGGTGGCGAGGCGCTTGAGCTCGATGGCGGCCCGCTCGTGCTGGCTGCTCAATAGATCCAGCAGCTGTTCGGGCTCCTCAAGGGGGGTATCGAGCAGCAGGGTGATCTGGCCAATGGGGGCGCCGCTCTGGCCATGGAGCGGAATGCCGATGTAGGCGCTGGCATTGAGGGCAAGCAGCCGGGTCGCCTTGGGATAGCGTACGGGCAGATCTTCCACATAGATGGCCTGACCGTGCTGGAACAGCTCCTGAGCGGGGCCGGGGTCGAGCTGGATGGGCTTGAGGGTGGAGCAGATCTCCTCGTTGATGACGCAGCGGGGGATGATCCAGAGATCCTGACCGCGGGGCTGGAACTCGCCGATCCAGCCCACCCGGGCACCGCTGGCGCTCATGGCCCAGCTTACCAGCGTCTTGCAGTAGTCGATGCCGGTCTGCTGGTGCAGTTCGGGCGGGAGGGCCAGCTCGGAGCGGTGCTCTTCCGGTTGCGGTTGCCAGTGGCCGAGCAGCTGGGCGCTGCTGCGCACCAGTTGCAACATCTCCTCGCTAAGCGGGGTGGGATCGAGATACTCCAGACTCAGCACCCCGAACAGCTTGTCCTGCTCCAGCAGGGCACCATCGAGGCGTGAGCGCACACCGGCACTGGTCAGATAGAGGTGATTGCTCAGCATCGGCTGGTGGGCGGCCTCCGAGAAACTCAACGCTTTGCGGGTACGCAGGGCGCGGATATAGCGGCTGTCACCACGAATGGGGTAGAGCGCCTCGACCCCCAGGGTGAACACAGGGGTGAGTTGTTCGCTGCCGAGATCGCCGTTGGCCTGATAGTGCCAGAGGATGAGCCGGTCGGCCCCCAAACTCTCTTTAAGGGCCTCGAGCAGGGGCGCATACTGTTGCTGGCTCGCCATCTGGCTGAGGCGCGGCAGTTGCAATGCCAGATCGGCGATGGGCTCCTGGCGAAGGTTCTGCAGACAGATGAGCCAGAAGCCATCCTGCTCGTGGGCGAGGGCGATGTGCCAGAGCTGGCTGGCAAAGCGCACGGTGATCTTGCCGCCATGGCCGTTGGCCAACAGTTGTTCGATGGGCAGGCGCAGGGCATCGGGCAGCTGGGCAGGCCAGGGGGCGCGCGGCTCATCGAGCCAGTAGAGCGGGGTTTGCATCACGTCGGTCAGGGCGACCAGCCGTTGACTGCGCAGATCCAGACGGAAAAAGAGCGGCGTCTGGAGGGCAGGAGGAAGATGACTGAGTGCGGTAGACGACATGAACAAACAACATCCTGTTAAGCAACCGTCGGGGTTGCAAGAATACTGCAAAATGGTGTGAAACAAAATTTCATTGAATTCTAAATTAGAAAAGTCTAATTTATTGCCCATTATCATGTATGAGGAGTCTTGCAGATGAAACGGATCCTGATTATCGGTGGTGTCGCGGGGGGCGCATCGGCGGCGGCTCGCGCTCGTCGTTTGAGTGAAGAGGCAGAGATCGTGATGTTCGAGCGGGGCGAGTTTGTCAGCTTCGCCAACTGCGGTCTGCCCTATCACATCGGGGGCGATATCCCCGACCGGGATGCCTTGCTGCTGCAGACTCCCCAGAGTTTCAAGCGCCGTTTCAACGTCGATGTGCGGGTCTTCCACGATGTGATTGAGATCGACAAGGCGGGCAAGACCTTGCTGGTGCGCAACCTGCAAACCGGTGAAGAGCAGCGCGAGCATTACGATGTGCTGCTGCTGAGCCCGGGGGCGGCGCCGATCCGTCCTCCTTTCCCCGGTATCGACAGCCCCCATGTCTATACCCTGCGCAATATCCCGGACATGGATCGCATTCTGGCGGCCCTGCACCACGATCAGCCGCGCCACGTCACTGTGGTGGGCGGCGGCTTTATCGGGCTGGAGATGATGGAGGCGCTGCATCAGCGCAAGCTGGATGTCACCCTGCTGGAGCTGGCCGATCAGGTGATGGCTCCGGTGGACAAGGAGATGGCCAACATGCTCCATGCCCGCATCCGGGAAGAGGGGATCGACCTGCGCCTGCGCACCGGCCTCACCGCCATCGAAAGTCTGGATCTGCCTGCCGAGAAGACCTCCGCCGTGCCGACCGCCAAAAGCGGTGGCCTGCGCCTGACCCTCAATGACGGTTCCCATCTTGATACCGGTCTCTTGATCCTCGCTATCGGCGTCAAGCCGGAAACCCTGCTCGCCGCCAAGGCGGGGCTGGAGCTGGGCCCACGGGGCGGCATCAAGGTGGATGCCGGGATGCGTACCTCGGATCCCTTCATCTACGCGGTGGGGGATGCGGTGGAAGAGATAGACTTCGTCACTGGCGAATCTGTGCTGATCCCGCTGGCGGGCCCGGCCAACCGGCAGGGGCGCATCGCCGCCGACAATATGCTGGGCCGAAGCGAAACCTACAAGAAGACCCAAGGGACCGCCATCTGCAAGCTGTTCGATCTGGCGGTGGCCAGCACTGGCCTCAACGAGAAGCGACTGGTGCAACTGGGATTGCCGTTCGAGAAGGTTTATGTCCACCCGGGCAGCCACGCCGGTTACTACCCGGGTGCCCATCCGGTCAGCCTCAAGCTGCTGTTTGCCCCGGATGGCAAGATTTACGGTGCCCAGGCCATCGGCAAGGATGGCATCGACAAGCGCATCGACGTGCTGGCAGTGGCCCAACGCGCCGGTCTCACCGTGTTTGACCTGCAGGATCTGGAGCTCACCTATGCGCCGCCGTTCGGGTCGGCCAAGGATGTGATCAACATGGCGGGCTTTGTGGCAAGCAACCACCTGAAGGGGGACACCCTGCTCTGCCACGTGGCCGAGGTGCAGGCTCGTAACCCCCATCAGCTGGTGGTGGATGTGCGCAATGGCCCGGAGCTCGACAAGCTGGGCCGCATTCCGGGGGCGCTGCATATCCCCCTCGACGAGTTGCGTGGCCGCCTCCATGAGCTGCCCAAAGAGAAAGAGCTGCTGATCAGCTGTCAGGTCGGGCTGCGCGGCCATGTCGCCTGCCGCTTGCTGAGTCAGCACGGCTTTAAAGTGAAGAATCTCTCCGGCGGCTTCAAAACCTGGCAGATGGCTACCGCCGAGTAACCGTTTTATTTCTGTGCCTGTTTGCCCCTCTCCCTTGTGCGTGCAAGATGAGGGGCTTTTTGTTTCTGCTTTTCGCCCTCCTTGCATCTCCCTCGTTGCTGCAATATTTCGACACACTTTATTTCCTGTGCCGGACAAAATTAACGTTTTGTTCAGGGGATGGGTGCTATAACCCCTGCCTCGTTCATGATGAACCGTGTAGTAGGGAGAGTGACATGCTGGATATGCTGATGGCCATTTGGCATCAGGATTTTGACGCCCTGGTTCAGATGCAGGCGGTACCCCTGCTGATCAGTTGCCTGATGCTGGTACTGCTGCTGGAGTCCGCATTCGTCTTCCTGCCCCTGCCGGGGGACAGCCTGGTACTGCTGGCCGGTGGGTTGGTTGGCATGGGTGTGTTTGGCCCTGAAGTAACACTTATTTATCTGCCGTTGGCTGCTGGCATAGGTTCTGTGCTCGCCTACTGGCAGGGACGGGCCCTGCAGCGCACCCGCTTTATGGATCATATCGAACGGATGTTGCCTCCCGACAGCCTGCCCAAGGCGACCCGGCTGCTGAAAAAGTACGGTTTTCTGGCGATGTTCTCCTCCCGTTTTATCCCGTTCGTGCGGGTGCTGACTCCCATGCTGATGGGGATTGGCCGCCTGAGCGTGCTGCGGATGTGCGTGGCCAGCTTTGCCAGTGCCTTTATGTGGGCGCTCTGCCTCAGTTTGGTGGGCAAGCTGGCGATGAATACCCCCTTCTTCCTCCACCACAGCGAACTGTTGACCCGGGCCCTGCTGATTACCTCGCTGGTGCTGTTTCTGGCGGCCGTCATGGCCATCCTGTTTCGCTGGTTCAAAGGCGGAGCAAAAAACGAGACCAGCCACGACTAGATGACAACCCTTGCCGCACTGGATCAGTGGGCAAGGGGGTTCTCGTGCTGCAGGGGCGCGGAATTGTGCCCATTCGGGTAATGAGCTTTGTGTCGGGTGAGCAGGATGCCTTATCCTGTTTCCAGCCACGCTGCGTTTGCAGCGCTCCAACTCGGGATGGAACCTATGCGCCTCTTCGACTCTCCCTCTGCTTCTCACCGCTCTACCGCCGGAACCGGCACTCTGCGCCGCCGCTGCTCGGCCCTACTGCTTTGCGGAGTGGTCGGTTTGCTGTCTGGTTGCGGCCCTGACAAGCCCGCCAGCCAAATATCGACCACAGAATCCACAGCCCAGCAGGAGGCCGGGGCGCCAACTTCTGTAGTGCAGGCCAATGCCCGCCAATATCGCGATGCCCCGGCGCTGGCGCTGGTCTTCTCCGGCCCCCTGTCGCCCAAGGCCAATTGGCAGAGCTGGCTCGGGGTCAGTGAGGGGGGCAAGCAGGTGCAGGGGGAGTGGATCCTCGCCGACGATGGTCGCACCCTCTATTTTCCGAACGTTCAGCCCGATAAAAGCTATGAAGTGAGCCTCAAGGCGGGGCTGGGCCCATCCCCCCAGAGCTGGACCCTCAAGACCCGGCCGCTGGAGGCGGGAGCCTCCTTTACCGCCAGTGGCATGGTATTGCCGCTGCGTCAGGAACTTCGCCTGCCCATCAGCGCGGTCAATGTGGATGAGGTCAATATCGATTTCTTTCGGGTCGATGCCGAATACCTGCCCCGTTTCCTGGCCGAGTATCGCCCCGGTGCCGGCATGGGCAACTGGGAGCTTGAGCAGATCACCCAGCGGGCCAAGCGGGTGTTCAGCGGCCGCTATGCGCTGGAGCTCGATGCCAACCGGCGCGAGACCCGCCTTATCAATGTGAAGGAGCCGCAGCTGGCGGAGGCTGGCGTCTACTTTGCGGTGATGTCGCCCCTTGGCAACTACGACTGGCGCAAGGAGACCACCTATTTCGCGGTGAGCGACATGGGGCTCAGTGCCCGCCGTTACCGCGATCAGCTGGAGGTGTTCGTGAGCTCCCTGGCCAGCGCCGACCCGCTCAAGGATGTGCAGCTCTCCCTGCTCGACGAGAAGGGCAACCGGCTGCAGGTGCAAACCACTGATCCGCAGGGCCATCGTCGCTTCGATCAGGTGCAGGGGGCTCGCTTGCTGCTGGCTGAACAGGGCAACCATCTGGCGGTGCTGCGTCTCGATGGGGCTGCGCTCGACCTCTCCACCTTCGATCTCGGCACCCAGCCCTGGCAGGCCCAGCAGCTCTATCTGTTCAGCGGGCGCGATCTCTATCGTCCCGGCGAGCGGCTCGACAGCGAGATCCTGCTCAAGGGCCAAGATGGCCAGCTGTTGCCCGGTATGGCAGTGGAGCTGGAGGTGAAACAGCCGGATGGTCAGCTGCTCGAACAAAAGCGGCTGCTACCGGACAATCTTGGCGCGGCCCACTACGGTCTGCGCCTGCCGGACGATGCGCCGCTCGGGCGCTGGACCATTAACCTCAAGACCGCCGCTGGTAGTCGTTTCGAGTGGCCCTTTTTGGTGGAGGAGTTTTTGCCGGAGCGGCTCAAACTGCAGCTTGGCAAGGGGCCGGATGGTGAAGTGACGAGTCTGGACGCCGCCCTCAGCCTGCCACTGCAAGGGGACTATCTCTACGGCGCGCCGGCCAGTGCCACCAAGGCGAAGGCGGAGGTGAAGATCAGCCGCGCCACCATGCCCTTTACCCAGTGGCAGGAGTTCACGCTGGGTGATGTGCTGCTCGCCGAGCAGGCCAAGGATCTCGAGCCGCTGAATCTCACCCTCAATGCGCAGGGGCAGGGGACTTTTTCGTTAGCTGATGAGCTCGATGGGGTGCGCGCCCTCGGGCCGCTGGAGGTGGCCTATCGGGTATCGCTCGCCGAGCCCGGTGGCCGCGCTGTCAATCGCAGCCGCACCCAGTATGGCTGGCCTGCAGGCAGCCAGTGGCCGGCACTCAAGGCCGATTTCGTGGCCGATCGGGTAGAGGGGGGCAAGCCGCTCCCCTTCCAGATCCTCAACCTCGATGACAAGGGCCAACCGGTGGCGGGGGCGGTGAAAGTGCGCCTTATCAACGAGTACCGCGACTACTACTGGCACTACGCCGATGGTGAGGGGTGGAAGTACGAATTCAACAGCCAGCCTTATCTGGAGCAGGAGCAGACCCTGCAGCTGGATGGCAAGGGGCCGACCCCGCTCACGCTGCAACTGGCGGCGGGCTGGTATCGGTTGGAAGTGGAGAACAGTCAGGGCCATCAATCGAGCCTGCGGGTGGAGATCGGCAGTTACGCCTGGGGCGGAGGTGGCGAGCAGGCAAGGCCCGACAAGATTGCCATCACCCTCGACAAGCGCGCCTATCAGGCGGGCGACAAGGCCAAAGTGACGCTGGTGGCGCCGCGCCCCGGCAAGGGCTTGCTGCTGGTGGAAGATGGCGACGGCCTGCGCTGGTGGCAGCGTATCGAGCTCAAGGGCGCCGGTGGCGATGCCAAGGATGCCCGCGGCGAGTTCGATATCCCGGTCAGTCCCGAGTGGCAGCGCCATGACTTGCATATCTCGGCCCAGATCGCCGCGCCAGACAGCGCCTCCAAACCGGCTGGCAAGCAGCAGGGGCAGAGCCTGCGCTCGGTCGGGCTGGTGCCGCTCACCCTGGATCGGGAAGCGCGCCGTCTGCCGCTCACCCTGAGCGCGCCTGATAAAGCCGTGCCGCTTACCCGGCTGGAAGTGACCGCAACCTCCACCCCCAATAGCCAAGGCCGTGTGGTGCTGGCGGCGGTGGATCGGGGCGTGCTCAATATCAGCGATTATCAACCCCTCGACCCGTTCGAGATCTTCTTTGGCCGCAAGCGCTTCGCCCAAGATTTGTTCGACAACTACGGCCAGGTGATCCCGCCGCAAGATGGCAAGCTGGCCCGCCTCAACTATGGGGGCGATCGGGCGCCGCTGAAAAAGGGCGGCGCGCTGGAGAGCCGGGTCGAGATAGCCGCACTTTGGAGCGGCGAGGTGAGTTTTGACCAGCAGGGCAAGGCGGTGATCCCGCTCGATCTGCCCAACTTCAACGGCGAGTTGGCGCTGATGGCGCTGGCCTGGAACGAACAGCAAGTCGGGGAGGCCGAGCGCGCCGTCAAGGTAGTAGCGCCCTTGGTGGCCGAAATTGGCTGGCCGCGCTTTGGCGCCAGAGGGGATGAGACCCGGGCACTGGTGCAGCTGCGCAACATGAGTGGCGAGGATCAGACCCTCTCCCTTGCCTGGACCCTCAATGGCGGGCTCAAGGCAAACGGTGAGTTGCCCGGCAAGCTGTCTCTTAAAAATGGCGAAGAGCAGTGGTTGACCCTGCCGCTCACCGTGACCGGGGCGAGCGGCGTGGCAAGCCTGCAGTTGGCGGCCAGCGGCAAGGATTTTGCCATCAGCCGCGACTGGACTCTTCCGCTGCGCTCCCCCTGGCCTGCCGAGACTCGCCAGCGCTACCAGATGCTGGCCCCCGGCCAGCAGATGAGCTTTGCGCCAGCTGAGCTGGCTGGGCTGGATCGTGCCAACCTGCAGGGGCTGCTCAGCCTCTCCGGCACTCCGCCCTGGGATCCGGCAGCCCAGTGGCAGGCGCTGGCCGATTACCCCTATGCCTGTCTGGAGCAGACCTTGTCCCGTGCCTGGCCTTACTTGCTGACCACGGCCGATGAGCGGGCCGCCTGGAGCAAACCCGCAGAGGGCAAGAAAGCGGCGAGCGAGGCGGACGTGCAACGTGCCCTGTTGCAGCGGCTGCAGCGGTTGCAACTGCCCAGCGGCGGTTTTGGTCTCTGGGATGGTCGCTCCGACGAGGAGCAGTGGCTCACCGCCTATGCCGCCGACTACCTGCTGGCGCGCAAGGAGGCGGGCGACGCAGTGCCGGAGGCAATGCTCAATCAGGCGCTGAACCGGCTGCAAAGCTATCTCACCGACAGTCAGTACGGTGAGCGCTGGAGCAGTGCCCCCGAGCACAGCCGGCTGGCCTATCAGGCCTACAGCGCCTATGTGCTGGCCCGGGTGGGCAAGGCGCCGCTCGCTACCCTGCGCCTTATCTGGGAGCAGCAAGCTGATCACGCCCGCTCAGGTTTGCCGCAGCTCCACCTCTCGCTGGCCCTCTCGGCCATGGGGGATGAGCAGAACGCCGCCAAGGCCCTCAGCCGGGCATTGGCGACCGAGCGCGGTGATGACTATCTGGGTGATTACGGCTCACAGTTGCGCGATGAAGCTCTTGAGCTCTCCTTGCTGCGCCAGCACAAGCTGGCTGCGGAGCGCTGGCCTGATCTCAGCGCCAAGGTGGCCGATACCCTGGCTCACCGTCAGTGGCTCAGCACCCAAGAGCGACTCGCTCTGTTGCGACTGGCCCGTTTCGATCCTGCCGTCGACTGGCAGGCCAAGGTAACTTCCTCTCTTGGCAGTGGATCCCTGAGCGGTTCGGCTCCGCTGCAGCAGGGCGCCCCCGAGGCACTGGCCGCGAGCACCGTCACCAACGAGGGCAAGGGCTCCCTCTATGTGCAGCGCACTCTGGTCGGTTACCCCGAACAGGCACCGGCACGGATCAGCAAGGGGATGAGCGTGACCCGCAGCTGGTTCAACAGCGACGGTCAGCGTTTTGATCCCGCCAAGGTGAAGGTCGGCGATCTGGTGGTGGTGCGGCTCAACGTCAGCAGTGAATCGGCGGTGCCCGATGCCCTGCTGGTGGAGATGGTGCCCGCCGGCTTCGAGCTGGAGAACCCGGCCCTTGGCAACAGCATAAAGCTGGAAGAGCTCTCCATAGAGGGGAAACCGGCGTGGCAGAGCGAGTGGAACGACTACCTCAAGCATCAGGAGTTTCGCGATGACCGCTACACGGCGGCGCTGGATCTGAGCGAGGGGAGCAACCAGCAGCTGGTCTACCTGATGCGGGCGGTGACGCCGGGTCGCTATCAGGTGCCACCGACCCAGGTTGAGGATATGTACCGGCCTGAACTGCGGGCTGTGGGTGAGGACATCCACGAGGTGCGTATCTCTGAGTAACAAACCCTCCCTTGAGCGGGTTCGCCCGCTCACTTTTTGGCAGCGTGGTTGGCTGAGCCTGGGTCGCAGTGGCCGCGCAGGCTGGCGCTGGCTTGGCGGTCTGCCGCGCTGGCTGCGCTTTTCGGTGCTGGGAGTTGTCGCACTGCTCCTGTCATTGCTGGCGCTGGATCGCATTTTCCCGCCGCCGCCACTCGACCCCGCCTATGCGCGGGTGGTGCTCGACATGAAAGGGCGACCGCTGCGCGCCTTTGCCGATACCAGCGGCGTGTGGCGCTACCCCGTGACCCTGGAGCAGGTTTCCCCCCGCTATATCGAGGCGTTGCTGGGTTACGAGGATCGCTACTTCTGGCGTCATCCCGGGGTTAATCCGGTGGCCATGGTGCGCGGGGTCTGGCAGTGGTTGCGCTATGGGCGGGCTGTGTCGGGCGGCTCGACCCTCACCATGCAGGTGGCCCGCCTTATCGAGCCCTACCACCGGAGCGTGCCCGGCAAGCTGCGTCAGATGGCCCGTGCGCTGCAACTGGAGTGGCACTACGACAAGCGCACCTTGCTCACCGTCTACCTCAACCGGGCGCCGTTTGGCGGCAACCTGGAGGGGGTGCAGGCGGCAAGTTTTGCCTATCTCGGCAAGAGCGCCGCCAAGCTGACCTATGCCGAGGCGGCGCTGTTGGCGGTGCTGCCGCAGGCTCCCAGCCGCAACCGGCCGGACCGGCATCCCGAGCGGGCCCGCGCCGCCCGCGACAAGGTGATGCAGCGACTGGTGGCACAGGGAGTTTGGCCCGAGCAGGCGTGGCAGGAGGGACGCATCGAGCCTGTGCTGGCTCGCGGCCATTTCACCCCGATGGAGGCGCCGCTCTTTGCCCGTCTCGCCGCCGACAGCCAGCCGGGCGCCCTGGTGCACACCACCATAGACGGCGATCTGCAGCGCTGGCTGGAGACGCGGGTGGCGAGTTATATCCGCCGTTTCCCCGAGCAGACCTCTGCTGCGCTGCTGTTGGTGGACAATAAAACCATGGCGGTGCGCGCCTATGTGGGCAGCGCCGAGTATGGCAATTTGCGCCGCCACGGTTACCTCGACATGGTGCAGGCGATCCGCTCTCCCGGCTCCACCCTCAAGCCCTTCATCTACGGTCTGGCCATGGATGAAGGGTTGGTGCACTCGGCCTCCCTGCTCTCCGATGCGCCGAGACTGGGGTCTGATTATCGCCCCGCCAACTTTTCCGGTGCCTTTCAGGGGCCGGTGACCCTTGCCCAGGCGCTGCAGCAATCCCTCAATGTACCGGCGGTGCAGGTGCTGGAGGCGCTCGGGCCCGACAAGCTGGTCAGCCGCCTCGACAACGCCGGAGTGCGGCTGGCGCTCTCCGACAAACCCAATCCGGCTATCGCGCTGGGGGCTGCGGGGATCCGGCTTGAGCAGTTGGTGGCGCTCTACAGTGCGCTGACCCGGCAGGGGCAGGTGGCGATGCCGGTCTGGCTGGCGGGGCAGCAGGCGGTGTCGCGCCCCTTGCTGAGTCCGGGAGCAGCCTGGGTCATCTGGCAGATCCTGAGCGCGCAGGGGCGGGCGGATCAGCCTTTTGCCAGCGAGGCGACCGGCCGGGTCAATCGACTGGCCTGGAAGACCGGCACCAGCTATGGCTATCGCGACAGCTGGGCGATGGGGGTCTCCGGTCGCTGGACCATCGGCGTCTGGCTGGGGCGCCCCGACGGCACCCCTTTGCCCGGTTTTTACGGCCAGAGCGCAGCGGTGCCGCTGCTGCTTTCGGTCTACTCGCGATTGGCCGACAACAGCCCCCTGCCGGCACAGCCCAACACGGTGAGCGAAGCCGAGATCTGCTGGCCGCTGGGGCGCAAGGCGAGCGCGACCCTGTCTGAGGTTTGTTTGCAGCGCCAGAGCGCCTGGTTGCTGGAAGGGCGCGATCCTCCCACCTTGCCGGATCCCATGGACTGGCCCTCGCCGCTGCGCCAAGTGGCGCTGACCGCCGAGGGCAAGCCGACCCTGGCCCGCTGCCAGGATGCGGCGCAATCCGGTTTTCGGGCGCTCTGGCCGTTGTCGCTGGAGCCTTGGCGGTCACCTGGTGAGCGACGGCAGGCGCTGCTCGCCAGCGGCTGCGCGGGGGAAGGGCAGAGCGCCGAGC